>NZ_FMUZ01000017.1:0-2142 GCF_900101575.1 Pseudomonas sp. NFACC37-1
CAACCAAGCGTTGATGACGGTCTACTTGATGAAGGCTGAACTCAAAACACTCTGGACCCCGAGTACTGCCTGGGGTTGGCGATCGGCCTGGAAGCAATGGCTGCGCCATGCGCATGAAAGCGAAATACCAGCTCTGATCCAGTTCGCCAAACGGCTAAAGGGTTACTGGCGGGGCATCGTGAGCCGGGTTCGCTGGCCGATGCACACCGGTCAGTTGGAAGGAATAAACAATCGAATAAAGGTCATCAAGCGGATGGCGTACGGTTACCGGGATAGCGAATTCTTTTTCATGAAGATCAAGAGCGTCTTTCCCGGTAATCCGTGAAGAACCATAAAAATAGTCCCCGTCCCCATGGCGGCTTTTCTCGACCCAATCGCCCTGCGCGGAATCATTGAAGAACTTGAATCCAGAGGGGAAAAAATCAAAGCACTGTATGCCGTTCCGGATTTTAGCAATCCGACCGCCGACAGCCTCTCCTATCAAGCCAGGACAGCCATGCTTTCCTTGGCCAATGAAAAGAATTTTTTCGTCCTTGAAGACACGGCCTACCGTTACTTCAGGTACGAAGGCGATGCCATTGCGTCCATGAAGTCCATCGACAGCAGTCGAGTATTCTTGCTGGGCTCCTTTGCCAAGTCGATTTTTCCAGGCTTGCGCATGGGTTATGTGGTCGCACCGGAGGGCGCCGGCCTCATGTCATTCAGCACCCGATTGTGCAAGGCCAAAAGCCTGATCACCGTCAATACCCCTGCCCTGTGCCAAGCGGTCGTCGCCGGTTTGCTGATCGAGAACAACCACTCGCTCAAAGAGCTGAACCAACCCAGGGTGTTGTCCTATACGAAGAAAAGAAACCACATGCTTGAATGCCTCAAGCGTGAATTCCCGCTCAAGGCCCGCGCCCAAAGAGCGGTCAGTTGGAATCAACCGGCCGGCGGCTTTTTCATCAATCTGCAGCTGCCTTTCGCCTTTGGGTATTGCGAAATGCGCGAATGCGCCCAGCAGTTCAAGGTGATCGTATTCCCCACCACTTTATTTTCGCTGACAAATGAGGCGGCTAATCAGGTCAGGCTTTCATTCAGCAATGCCACCGCCCCAGACGTCACCCAAGCCATAGGCCGCTTCAGGGCGTATGTCGAGTCCAGACTGCAGTAAGACCTCTTTTATCAGGTTGCCGTGGCCAGCATGACGCCAGTGGCGACCTGGTAGGCCCCCAGAATGGTGATGGTCGCCCCCGAAAAGTAGTTGATCAGCCTTAGCTTCGATTCGGCAATCCGCGCCTTGAAAATGGAGGAGAACCCGCTCAGGCCCAGCCACCAGGCAGCCGAGCCCAGGAATATACCGGTCACCATCGGCAGCAAGGCGTGCTGGCCGCCTTGGTCGCTGGCCATGCCATCGCTCAACGCGGCAAATATCGCGATAAACGACAAGATGGTCATGGGGTTCGACAGGGTCAGGAACAGCGTGGTCGAGTAGGCTTTGAACATGTTGGCACGCTCACCTGCCATGGCGGTCGCGCCCCCCTTCGATCGTATTGTCTGATAGCCAATGTAGGCGAGGAACAGTCCACCAAAAATACACAACCAAGGTTTGAAGCTGATCAGCGTCGCGATGATGGCCGTGACCCCGAGGGCCCCGATGAATCCGTAGATCGAATCGGCAGTGGCGGCCCCCAATCCCGTTGCGAAACCGGCTCTCCAGCCCAGCATGAGGCTTCGCTGTATGCACAACAGCCCAATAGGCCCCACAGGGGCAGCAATGCACAGCCCAATGACCATCGATTTAACAAAAATCAGCATAAATGCACCTCCAGAATGGGTACTGGAAGGTTAGGAGAAGTGTTTTTTTTTAGGAATGAACTATTAATCTTCCTGAGCGTTTTACCTTAAGTTTTGCATGAAGTACTTTCGCTTCGCCTTCATTATTAAGGTAAAGCGCAGTAAGCCCCCTAAGACAACGAAAATCGTCCGTTAAAGATCTATACGCGCTGAATGACCTTTTCACGCGCATAAAAAAAACGCCGCTCGTATGAGCGGCGTTTTTTTGAATTTGGAGCGGGAAACGAGACTCGAACTCGCGACCCCGACCTTGGCAAGGTCGTGCTCTACCAACTGAGCTATTCCCGCAAATGGCGTCCCCTAGGG
>NZ_FMUZ01000017.1:2181-122902 GCF_900101575.1 Pseudomonas sp. NFACC37-1
TTGGAGCGGGAAACGAGACTCGAACTCGCGACCCCGACCTTGGCAAGGTCGTGCTCTACCAACTGAGCTATTCCCGCAAATGGCGTCCCCTAGGGGACTCGAACCCCTGTTACCGCCGTGAAAGGGCGGTGTCCTAGGCCACTAGACGAAGGGGACACACGTACAACATTCACTACTTAGAGCGTTTGGCTGAGTGCTTTACGCTGTAAGTGGCGCGCATTCTATGGATGGATTGAAGGGTCGTCAACCCCCAGATATAAATTTATTTAAATCAATGACTTCGCCCGGTTTGGGGACGATCCGCACATTTTGCTCGTCCGGTCTCTGACGCCTATATTCTGTCGCCCGCCGAGACGCTATAGTCGCGCCCGACAAATGATGGCAATGTGCTCTTACCCGATCATACATCCTATAAACAGCACGACGCCCGTCTAATCACGTCGCTCGGGCCTATGCGCTTAAAAGCCAAGCCACTACACTCATGACATGCGTACCCTAATAAAGAGGTCTTACCGGTGACACCACTCATGATCACCCTGCTCGTCGTAGCCGGGATCGCCCTGTTGATCGCCATTGGCTACATGAACCACGTGGTGGAAAACAACAAGCTGGAAAAGGCCCGCACCAAGGTAGAACTCAACGACCGCATGCGTCGCTGTGGCGAGCTCACCGAAACCTTCCCCGGGCAGTTGATGACCCCTGCCCTGAAGTTGTTGATGACGCGCCTCGAGATGAATGTCTGCCAGCGCCTGCTGAACCTGGAAAAAACCAATTCCGCGGTCAAGGCACGCCTGGATGAACTGAGCGCACTGGCGGCCCAGGGGGAATCGATCCCGGTGAGCAATCCACCGGCACCGATCCAGACCGAAGCCAAGGCCAAGGACGTTCGCTTTCTGCTCGAGGCCTTGCATGGCCAGATCACCCGCGCCGCCCAGGACGGTTTCCTGCCGCCCAACGAAGCCAAGCGCTGGATCCGTGAGGTGCGGCACATCCTGGTGCTGCTGCACATCGAGTTCTTCAACAACCTCGGCCAGCAGGCTTTGCAGCAAGAACAGCCCGGGCAGGCTCGCCTGGCCTTCGAGCGCGGCGTGCAGTACCTGCGCAAGCAACAGGAACCACAGGTCTACGCCGAACAACTGGCCTACCTGGAGAAACTCCTGGCCCGCGCCAATGCCCAGGTCCTGGCCAGCACTCAGCCGGTCGAGGGCGAGGTCAACCAGTTGACCGAAGGCTTGAAGGACGACGAAATAAACGACGAGTGGAAGAAGAAGAAGGTCTACGACTGAGGCAACGCAGCCTCATCGTGGCGAGCGTACGAGCTTGTAGGAGCTGTCGAGTGCAACGAGGCTGCGATCTTTTGATCTTTTGATCTTTCGCTTGAGACTCAAGTGTTAGGGGAAAGATCGCAGCCTCGTTGCACTCGACAGCTCCTACAGTTCCTACAGCTCACAAGCTCATACAAGCCCCATAGGGCGCGGCACCCAACGGATACCCCCTGCGTCACAACTTGAAATGCCCCACCATCCCTTTCAACTCAATCCCCAGCTGCGCCAGCTCGATGCTGGAAGCGGCATTGCCGCGCATCGCCAGGGACGATTGATCAGCGCTGGCGCGAATGCTGGTGACACTGCGGTTGATCTCTTCGGCCACCGAGCTCTGCTGCTCGGCTGCCGCGGCGATCTGTTGGTTCATCTGCTGGATCAACGACACCGCCGCCGCAATGCTGCCTAACGCGCTCTCGGTCTGAAGTGCGTCGCTGACCGCCATCTTCACCAACTCGCCACTGCTCTGGATCTGCTGCACGGAAGCCTGGGCCGCTGAACGCAAGGCGCTCACCAGTCGCTCGATTTCCTCGGTGGACTGTTGCGTGCGCCTGGCCAGGGCCCGCACCTCATCGGCCACGACCGCAAAGCCCCTGCCCTGCTCCCCGGCACGGGCCGCCTCGATAGCGGCATTGAGGGCCAGCAGGTTGGTTTGCTCGGCCACACTCTTGATCACACTCAGCACCGTGCCGATGTTCTGGATCTCGGCGCTGAGACTTTCGATGCTGGAACTGGCCGAGGTGGCCGAATCGGCCAGTTGCTCGATGCGCACCATACTCTGGCGCACCACCTGCTGGCCGCTTTCGACCTTGTCGTCGGCAGTCTGGGCCGCTTGTGCCGCTTCTTCGGCATTGCGCGCCACATCGTGTACGGTGGCCGTCATCTGGTTCATGGCCGTGGCGACCTGCTCGGTTTCCTCTTTCTGGCTGCTGACTTCCAGGTTGGTCTGCTCGGTCACAGCCGACAGCGATTGAGCCGAATTGGCCAACTGCTCGATCCCGGCCTGCAAGCCGCTGACGATACTGCTCAGCCCTGCGCCCATCTGTTGCATCGCCTGCATCAACTGGCCAATCTCGTCCCGGCGCGTCACTTCCACCGTGGCGCTCAAGTCACCCGCCGCGATCCGCTGGGCAACGCGAATGACGCTGCGCAGCGGCGTCACGATCAGCCGGGTGATGACCCACGCCGCGATCAATCCCACCAGCAACGCCAAGGCCGACGAACCGATGATCAGCAGCGAGTTCTTCTTCAGTTCGGTCTGCATGGCATGGTCTTCGGCACTGAAGGCCTGGTCGACCCGCGCCACCACTTGATCGGCACGCTCGTGCAGTTGCTGGTAGACGATTTTTTCCTTCGCCAACAGGCCGGTGTACTCGGCCAGTTGCTCATTGAACCCAGCGATATGCCCGGCCACTTCGTTAAGCACGGTCTGGTACCCCGGGTCCTTGACCGTGGTCTTGAGCGCTTCGGCCTGTTTCATGGCCTGCTCGGCCTGTTCGATGCTGCCTTCCCCGGCGCCCTCGACGTTGCCTTTGCGGCTCTGATCCAAACGAACCCGCGCTTCATTCATGGCCTGCAACATCAACCGCGACACTTCGCTGATCTGGTTGGCCTGCTCGATGAATTCGGCCCCTTCCTTGCCTTCGGAATCTTTCAAGGTATAGGTACCGTCATCCGCCAGCCCGGTCTGCAATACATCGAGGTTGTTGGCCACGCTGGACACCGACCAACTGGCCATTTCCAGCGCCAGGTCCTTGCTCTGGCTCAGCCCGACGAACTCGTCGAATGCCTTGCGATAGGCCCCCAGCGCTTGCTCGACGTCGTTCATCACCGGCACGTTGGCCGGCGACTGCGCCTTGAGTTCGTTCGCCAGGGCCAGCAGCCCGTCGACACCCTGGCGCAGGGCATCGGCCGTCTTGGGATCGGAACGGGAGGCGTATTCCTGCTCCAGCAGCCGGACCTTGAGCAACCCGCTGTTGAGGGACGACATCTGCTTCAGGCCATCGAAGCGATAGCTGATGGTCTGCAGAGACCAGACGCCGATGGCCGCGACCACTGCGGTCAACAGCAGCACCAGGACAAATCCGATACCCAGTTTTTTTGCCATACCCAGGTTGGCAAAACGTCCTTGCACGGCCGAAATCATTGCGCTCAGTCCTCTGCCAGTGTGTGTTGATTGCAGATTCGCAACGAGACGCCCTGCAACACAAGATGCTGGCGTCGGAATAATGGCAAAAAGCTACAGCCGCGTCGTTTTCAGGACACTTGAGGTCGATCCAGAGCCACAGCCCGGAAAAAACCCAGTGCCCGGGGATCACGGGCATAGGCCACGTTGATCCGTAGCCAGTCGCTGTCGGTGCCCGAAGGGCTGAAGGCCGTGGGCGAAGACAACAACACGCCGAACCGCTTGGCCAGGCGCTGTAATCCAGCGTAGTCACTGATGGGCGGTCTTGCCCAAATGAAAAGCCCGCCGGCGGGTTTGCCAAAGACCTCCCAGTCGGCATCCTCCAACACCTGCAACAGCGCCGCCGTATCGACGCCCAAGCGCTGGCGCTGGCGCTGGACCAGTTTGCGATAGGCCCCATTGGCCAGGAGATTGGCAAGCACCGACTCACAGAACCGCGACCCACCCATGCTGGTAATGCCCTTGACCTCGCTCAGGCGCGCGATGATGGACGGCCCGGCTACCACGAAACCAACGCGCAACGAACTGCTCAGGGTCTTCGAGAAACTGCCCACGTAGACCACGTCGGCATCCAGCGCTGCCAACCGGGTCCGCGCCGAGTTCTGGAAGTCGCCATAGGCATCGTCTTCGATCACCAGCACGGCGTGTTGCTTCGTCAGTTGCAACAACCGTTGGGCCACGGCCGGTGCCAGGTTGCTGCCGGTCGGGTTGTGACAGGCACTGTTGACGAACAGCGCGCTGGGCCGGTGTGTCGCCAACAAGTCTTGCAACACATCGACGTCCGGGCCGCGTGGGGTCCTGGGCAGTTCGATCATGTCGATCTTGTGCAACCTGAGCAGGTCGAACAGGCTTGAATAGCCAGGGCTCTCCACCACCACGCAGGCGCCTGGCTGCAGCAGTGTCCGCACGATCAGGTCCAGCCCGTGGGTCGCTCCGGTGGTGGTCAGGATCAGGTCTTTATCGGCCTCGATATTGAATTGCTTCAGGCGCCTGGACAACTGCTCACGCAGGGCGGGCAGCCCCAGCGACGTGCTGTAGTTGAACAACCCCGCCATATCGGTGCGGGTGACCTGCCGGATCGCATAACCCAGGTCATCGCTTTCACGCCAGCTCTCGGGCAACCCGCCACACCCCAGCTTCAACGCCCAGGGCGGCGAATCAATGCCCTCGGCCGGCATATCCTGCCGCCGCTCCGGGTCGATGCCCGCCTGCCCGGATGCGGGGGATGGCGCGACAAAAAAGCTGGAGCCATGCCGGGACGCCAGCAGGCCTTGGGCAACCAGGCGTTCACACGCTTCATTGACGCTGGACTGGCTGAGCAGGTTCTGCCGCGCCAGTTGGCGCACGGACGGCAGGCGAGTCCCCGGTTGCACCGCATCCTGTCGGATCCAGCCGGTCAGCGCGTCGACGATTTGCTGCACGACAGGCACCAAGGCCTGCCGGTCGATTCTCAACTCCATGAGTAACCAAGCTCCTAAGCGTTTGTTTTATTTCCGGAAACAGTTAAGCACAGGCCACCCCCGAACGATGTACGACAACGTCGCCAAAAGCGCCGATTCTCACCCTTTGAAACACATTGATAGGCCGCTCCGGGGATGTTTCCCCGGCCCAAAGAAAAAGCCCGCAACCAGTGCGGGCTTCTTCCTACAAGCTCAGGGAAACGTCCTCAGAACGCCGTGACGCCGCCGTCCACCGCCAGGGAATGGCCGGTGGTGAACGCCGCGCCATCGCTGCACAAATAGAGCACGGCGCTGGCGATTTCCTCGACCTTGCCGATACGCCCCACCGGGTGCATGGCATTGGCGAACTCGCCCTTTTTCGGATCCGCCTCGTAGGCACGACGGAACATGTCGGTGTCGATCACCGCCGGACAGACCGCATTCACGCGGATCTTCTTCTTGGCGTATTCGATGGCAGCCGATTTGGTCAGGCCAATCACAGCGTGCTTGGAAGCGGCATAGATGCTCATCTTCGGCGCAGCGCCCAGGCCGGCCACCGAGGCCGTGTTGACGATGGCACCGCCGCCCTGGGCCAGCAGCAAGGGCAGCTGGTACTTCATGCACAACCAGACGCCCTTCACATTGACGCCCATGATCGCGTCGAACTCGTCGAGGGTACCGTCGGCCAACTTGCCCTTCTCGATCTCGATCCCGGCGTTGTTGAAGGCATAGTCAAGGCGCCCGTAGGCCTTGATCACCTCGTCCATCAGGTGCTGCACATCGCTTTCCAGCGTCACGTTGCAGCGCACGAACAGCGCTTCGCCGCCCGCATCACGAATCGACTGTACCGTACGCTCGCCGCCCGCCGCGTCCAGGTCGGCCACGACCACTTTCAGGCCCTCTGCCGCGAACGCCTGGGCCGTGGCACAGCCAATGCCTGCGGCACCGCCGGTTACCACAGCGACCTGTCCGGAAAACGTCATGCTCATTGTCTGTTCCTCGAAGAATGCGGGGTCGCGCCAGTGTAGCCACAGCCTGACGAGGCACGGCAGCACTATCCAGATGCCGGTTGGGCATTCATGGGCGCCAGTGATAAGGGGCCCCAAGGCACTATCACTGGGTTGGATCGACGAGCATTCGCTGAGGCGGCGAATCTTGCGGCAAAGGCTTCGAAGGGCTATCAACAAGTCTTCATTCATCTTGAGTGCCAACCATGACTGCCCAGACCAATCGCCAGTTCCTGCTCGCCAAACGCCCGGTAGGCGCCGCGACCCGCGAGACTTTCACCTATCAGCAAGTACCGGTGGGCGAGCCGGCAGCCGGCCAGATCCTGGTGAAGAACGAATACCTGTCCCTGGACCCGGCCATGCGCGGCTGGATGAACGAGGGCAAGTCCTACATCCCACCGGTGGGCATCGGTGAAGTGATGCGGGCGCTGGGTGTCGGCCAAGTGATTGCCTCGAACAATCCGGGGTTCGCGGTCGGGGACTACGTCAACGGTGCCCTGGGCGTGCAGGATTATTTCCTCGGCGAGCCAAGGGGTTTCTACAAAGTCGATCCGAAACTGGCACCGCTGCCACGTTATTTGTCCGCCCTGGGCATGACCGGCATGACCGCTTACTTCGCCCTGTTGGACGTTGGCGCGCCCAAGGCCGGCGAGACCGTGGTGCTGTCGGGCGCCGCCGGTGCGGTGGGGAGCATCGCCGGGCAGATTGCCAAGATCAAAGGCTGTCGTGTGGTGGGCATCGCTGGCGGTGCCGACAAATGCAAATTCCTGGTCGATGAATTGGGCTTCGACGGTGTCATCGACTACAAGAACGAAGACGTCCACGCCGGCCTCAAGCGCGAATGCCCCAAAGGCGTGGATGTGTATTTCGACAACGTCGGGGGCGACATCCTGGATGCCGTGCTCAGCCGCCTGAACCTCAAGGCCCGCGTAGTGATTTGCGGTGCCATTAGCCAGTACAACAAGGAAGCGGTGAAGGGACCCGCCAACTACCTGTCACTGCTGGTCAACCGGGCCCGCATGGAAGGTTTCGTGGTGATGGACTACGCCTCGCAGTTCGCCGCCGCCGGGCAGGAAATGGCCGGCTGGATGGCCAAAGGGCAGCTCAAGAGCAAGGAAGACATTGTGGAAGGGCTGGAGACCTTCCCCGAGACGCTGACCAAATTGTTCAGCGGGGAGAACTTCGGGAAACTCGTACTCAAGGTCTGACACAAAACAACTGTGGGAGCGGGCTTGCTCGCGAAGGCGGTGTGTCAGCTGGCATAAATGGCGCCTGACACTTCGCGTTCGCGAGCAAGCCCGCTCCCACAAGGGCAAACTTCGGCGTTGAATCAGGCCAGTTCGGCCACGACCGCCGCCAGCGCCTGGGCCGGATCGGCGGCCTGGCTGATCGGGCGACCGATCACCAGGTAGTCGGAACCGGCGTCCAGCGCCTGACGCGGAGTCAGGATGCGACGCTGGTCGTCCTGGGCGCTGCCCGCCGGACGAATCCCCGGGGTCACCAGTTGCAGCGACGGGTGGGCCGCTTTCAGGGCACCAGCTTCCAGGGCCGAACAGACCAGACCGTCCAGGCCGGCCTTCTGCGCCAGCGCCGCCAACCGCAGCACCTGCTCCTGAGGCTCGATGTCCAGGCCGATCCCGGCCAGGTCCTCGCGCTCCATGCTGGTCAGCACGGTCACGCCGATCAGCAACGGTTTCGGGCCGCTGCGCTGATCCAGCACTTCACGGCAGGCCGCCATCATGCGCAGGCCACCGGAGCAATGCACGTTGACCATCCATACGCCCATCTCCGCAGCCGCCTTGACTGCCATGGCGGTGGTGTTGGGAATGTCGTGGAACTTCAGGTCCAGGAACACTTCGAAACCCTTGTCACGCAGGGTCCCGACAATTTCCGAAGCGCAACTGGTGAACAGTTCCTTGCCGACTTTGACCCGGCAAAGCGTGGGGTCCAACTGGTCGGCCAGCTTCAGGGCGGCGTCACGGGTGGGGAAATCCAGGGCGACGATAATGGGCGTCTGGCAGGCGGACATGAGCGGGCTCTCAGGCAAGTCGAAATCGGCGCGCATTGTAGCGGAACGAACGCCCGTGCGGGACCCGATGATCGGTAAATCTCATCGCCCCCCAGGAGCATGGACGATAGCGGCCTTTGTGTCGAAGCCGATACATTCATGACATGCGTACAACACGTCGACACGCTACCGTCCGCCGCCGCACCCCGCTCTTTCAGCGCTTCACGCCTCGCGGCACGACGCCTATGCTGAAGCCTCAACCTCGCCGCCTTCTTTGCGGTTGGCAGCCTACCTGGCAGATGATGCATCCATGCAGAACACCCCTGTTGCAAATTCTGACGATCAAAAAGTGTCCGATGACGACAAACGCTGGAGTACCCGAGCGCTGATCGTCGACGACGACGTGCCGATCCGCGAGCTGCTGATCGATTACCTGGCCCGTTTCAGCATACGGGCCAGCGGCGTGACCGATGGCGCAGCCATGCGCCAGGCGATGCAGGCCGAGCACTTCGACGTGGTCGTGCTCGATCTGATGCTGCCGGGTGAAGACGGTTTGCAGTTGTGTCGCTGGTTGCGCGCCGAATCGGACATCCCGATCCTGATGCTCACTGCCCGCTGCGAGCCCACCGACCGCATCATCGGCCTGGAACTGGGCGCGGATGACTACATGGCCAAGCCGTTCGAACCCAGGGAACTGGTGGCGCGCATCCAGACAATCCTGCGCCGGGTACGTGACGACCGTACCGAGCAACGGGCCAATATCCGTTTTGACAACTGGCGGCTCAACAGCGTGCTGCGCCAACTGATCTCGGTTGACGGGCTGGTGGTGCCCCTGTCCAATGCCGAGTTTCGCCTGTTGTGGGTCTTCATCGAACGACCGCGCCGGGTGCTCAGCCGCGAACAACTGCTGGACGCGGCTCGCGGCCGCTCCATCGAAGCGTTCGACCGCAGCATCGACTTGCTGGTATCGCGCCTGCGCCAGAAGCTGGGCGACGATCCCAAGGCCCCCCAACTGATCAAGACCGTCCGCGGTGAGGGCTATTTGTTCGACGCCCGGGACATCGGTTGATGCGACTGCGCCTGGACTCTCTGTTTGGCCGCCTGTTCGGCGTGCTGCTACTGGCGATTGTCCTGGCGCATCTGTTGGCCTTTGCCTGGTTTTTCCATTACGACCAACCGCCCCCCGGGCCACCGCCAGGAATGAGCCAACAAGGCGAAGCCCCCCCGCGCTTCGGCCCGCCCCCCAACCGCCGTCCGCGTCCCTGGTTCGGCGGCCCGGTGGTACCACTGACCTTTCAATTCGTGTTCCTGATCATCGCGGCCTGGTACGGCGCCAAGCTGCTGACCCGACCGATCCAACGCCTGAGCGACGCCGCCGAGCGCCTGAGCGAAAACCTCGACAGCCCGCCGCTGGACGAAAACGGCCCCCGTGAGGCACGGCAGGCAGCCCATACGTTCAACCTGATGCAGCAGCGGATCCGCGAGCAGGTGCAGCAGCGCTCGCGCATGCTCGGCGCGGTGTCCCATGACCTGCGCACGCCGCTCTCGCGGCTCAAGCTGCGCCTGGAGCAGATCGATGACATCAAGCTGCAAGGCCAGATGCGCCAGGACCTGGACGACATGATCGGCATGCTCGATGCCACCCTGACCTACTTGCACGAACAGCGCACCAGTGAAGCGCTGCAATGGATGGACGTGCAGGCCCTGGTGGAATCATTGAGCGAAAACGCCCAGGACCAGGGCGCCGATGTGCAGGTCAGCGGCGCCTGCGCCCCCTTGCAGGTGCAACCCATGGCACTGCGCTCGTGCCTCAACAACCTCATCGACAACGCCCTGCGCTACGCCGGCCACGCCTTGATTGCCCTGCAAGACCAGCCTCACCAGGTATTGATCCGGGTCATCGACCACGGCCCCGGTATTGCGGCGGACAAACGCGAGGCGGTGTTCGAGCCCTTTTTCCGCCTGGAAGGCTCGCGCAATCGCAACTCCGGCGGTGTCGGCCTGGGCATGACCATCGCCCGGGAAGCCACCGAACGCCTGGGCGGGCAGTTGAGCCTGGAAGAAACGCCGGGGGGTGGGTTGACGGCGGTGATCAGCCTGCCTCGCACCTGAATCCCACCGATGTCCCCCTGTGGGAGCGGGCTTGCTCGCGAATGCGGTGGTTCAGTCGATACAAGCTTGGATGACATACCGCATTCGCGAGCAAGCCCGCTCCCACACTCGACACTGCGCCGGGACTGAGTTTGTACACCCACCGGTACAAACTCCACACACCCACGACAACTGCCCCGCCGAGGCTGCATAAGCCGGTGCACCCACCGGCTATTCCAGCCCAAGGAGAGCGCCCATGATCGGTAGCGTCAGCAGTTACTCGACCTATACCAGCACCAGCAGTACCGCAACCAGCAGTGCCCGCAGCCAGCAGTTTCAAAAGGAACTGCTCAGCAAGCTCGACAGTGACGGCGACGGCTCGGTCAATCAGGAAGAGTTGAGCAGCGCCCTGTCGCAAAAAAGCGACGACGGCATCCTGGTCAGCCTGAGCGACAATTTTGGCGACCTGGACAGTGATGGCAGCGGTGACCTGAGCAGCGAGGAAATGGCCGCGATGGCGCCGCCACCTCCACCGCCGCGGGACCAGGCGCCGAATACCGAACTGGCCGACGCGCTGCTCAGCGCCCTGGACAGCGACGGTGATGGCTCGGTCAGCAGCGATGAGTTGAGCAACGGTCTGGCCAGCACGGACAGCGATGCCGACAGCCAGCAAGTGTTCTCAGCGTTGGACAAGAATGAAGACGGCACTGTCAGCCTCGACGAACTCGCCGCCAGCCTTGCATCACCGCCACCACCGCAACAGGACTCCGGGGAAGAGCTGTTCAGCCAGCTCGATGCCGATGGCGACGCCACCGTCACCGCCAGCGAACTGAGCAGCGCCTTGCAGGCCAGCAACGGTACATCCGCGAGCACCGACACCAGCGCGATGCTGATGGAAGCCCTCGACAGCGACAGCAGCGGCGGAGTCGACAGCGACGAGTTCAACGACGCCTTGCAGGCCGGCCGCCGTAGCGACAGCACCAGCGGGCAGGCCAATGGCAGCGAAGCGTTGAACAGAATGATTGCCAACCTCAGCCGGCAATACTCGCTGGATAACGTCGCCACTGTAGGGAAACACCTGAACGTGGCGACCTGATTCACCGGCAAGCCTGGATTGAAACTCACTTGTGGCGAGGGGATTTATCCCCGCTGGGCTGCGCAACAACCTCAAATCAGCCGACTCGGTCAGCCTGACATACCGGATTGCCTGATCTTAGGGTCGCTTCGCAACCCAGCGGGGATAAATCCCCTCGCCACGGCAATCTCCCCCGCCACAGGTGCTTGGCATTCAAGCTATCGCGCCTGGCTCTTGCTCCAGTCCGTCAACAGGCTGTAGGCCACCGCCAACAGGGTCGGGCCGATGAACAGGCCGATGAAACCGAAGGCGATCAACCCGCCGAACACCCCCAGCAACACAATGACCAGGGGCAGGTTTCCGCCACGGCTGATCAGGTAGGGTTTGAGCACGTTGTCCACGCCACTGATGATGAATGTGCCCCAGATGCCGAGGAACACCGCCATCCCGTATTCACCCTTCCACACCAGCCATGCCGTGGCGGGGATCCAGACCAGGGGTGGCCCCATGGGGATCAGGCTCAGCAGGAATGTGACGATCCCCAGTACCAGCGCCCCCGGCACCCCGGCGATCAGGAAGCCGATCAGCGCCAGCACGGCCTGGGCCGCCGCGGTGCCGATCACGCCGTTGACCACCCGCTGCACTGTACCGGCCACCAGCTCGATGTAGTAACCGGCACGGTCGCCGATCAGGCGTTCCAGCAACCCATGGACGAACGCCGCCAGGCGCGGGCCGTCGCGATAGAAAAAGAACACGAACACAATACTCAGGGTCAGTTCGAGTATCCCGCCGCCAATCTGCGCACTGCGCGCCAACAGCCAGTTGCCGACCTGTCCCAGGTACGGCTTGATGGACACCATCATGGCCGCGCCCTGCTGATCGATGCTGTTCCAGATGCCCACCAGCCGCCCGCCCACCAAGGGGATAGCGGCAAGCCAGTCTGGGGCTTCGGGCAAGCCATCGACCTGGACATCCCTGATGAACGCGGTGGCATCGCGCACATGGTCGGCCAGGTTGAAACCCAACCACACCAGCGGCACCGCCACCAACAGCATCCAGCCCACCGTCAGTAACGCCGCCGCCAGGGATTCGCGACCATTGACCCAGCGGGTCAGCAGGCGCATCAACGGCCAGCTGGCGAACGCCAGCACCGCGCCCCAGAACAGCGCCGACCAGAACGGCGCCATGACCCAGAGGCTTGCGCCGAACAACACCAGGAGCAGGATCTGCACCAACAGCCGATCGTTATTGAGCATGTAGGGTCTCGAAAAAATGAACAGGACCGGGGCACGGGTTTGAAACCACTGCCCCGAGACAGCTTAGCGCAGCAACTCCAGGTGCAATCCCGCTGCTTCGCTGCTGGCGGCCTCCATGCGCGCCGCCCGGACGCCCTGGCCCGCCAGCGCCTCAAGCCAGTCCTCGGCCCGGGGACCGGCGATGCTGACCCGCAGGCCCGTGTCCAGGTTCAGCGCCCGGGACAGCAGGCGCAACCAGGTGTCGTCCGGCTCACCGGCAAGACGCGGCAAGTCCAGGATCCCAGTGTCCTTGAGCTGGCGCAACAGGGTGGCCGATGTCGGCAGCAAGTCCCCCAACGCAGCATTCGCCTCAAACTGCTCGACATGCAGGTAGGCCTTGCGATTGCCGCGGGTGATGGCATACAGCGCAATCAGCGTGTTGTCCGCGGGCGGCGCCAGGCGCAGCAGCAGGAAGGCCTGGCCGTTGTCGGCGCCATAGAGCTTGGCGTTGCCGAAGACGTCGTTGGCCCACAGGCTGCTTTCGCCGCAATCGCGGGCCTGGCACCAGAACAACAGCTCGGCGCCCTGTTTCTGCAACGCTTCGCGCGCCGCGGTAAAGGCCTGGGTCGCGGAATGTTCCGGCGGCAGCTCATAGGTGACCGACGTGACATTCCCACGGGCATCGACTTGGCCGTCAAAGCGCAACTGGCCGCTGATCTTGCGGATCGAGCCCATGGGGTAGACACGTTCCAGGTCGCTGGTCTGCCGATAATCGACGATCTGTGCATCGGGCATGCGTGGCACGCGATCCAGGTCGCGACTGCCCGCCACATCGACGGCGAACGACGCCGGGCTGAAGCAGGCCAGCACCAGCAGGACGAGTAAGTGAACGGATAATTTCATCGGATCGGCTTGGCCTGGGACGCTTGGATGCGACGGGCGTCGCCGATGCACCGCGAGGCTGGCAAACAGAGGTCTGTCATGGTTGTCTCCCTTTCAACCCGCCCAGCCTCGACAGTTGCCCGGCGCAAGTCAAGGAACAGTGAAGAACCGATTGAAACAGTCTGCTACAAGCCCGGCACCGACCTCATCGTTAAGGTGCAGATGATGGCCGCCAGGCAACTGCTCATGACTGAAGGGTAGACGCTCCAGCAGCTCCGGGTGCTGGGCCAGCATGCCATCGGCCGCCACCACCAGATGTGCCGGACAAGCGACCCGCGCAACGAACGCCATGGCCTGCTCCTCGGTCAGGCGCAGGGGCGATGGCAGGGTCAGGCGGTTGTCGGTGCGCCAGGTATAGCCCCCGGGCACCGGCATCAGGCCGCGCTGGGCCAGTAACTCGGCGGCCTCGCGGCTGACCGCTACCAACCCCTTCATACGCGCTTCGATGGCCCGGTCGAGGGTTTTGTAGACTGGCTTGCGTTTTTGCTGCAAATCCAACTGGGCCTGCAGGGCCATGCCCATGCGTTCGGCAGCATTATCGCCTTTGGCTGTAGGAGGAATCACCCCGTCGATCAAGCCCAAGTGCGTCACCCGTTCCGGCAGGGAACCGGCCAGCACCAGCGAGACAATGGCGCCCATGGAATGTCCCAGCAGGGCAAAGCGCTTCAAGCCCAGTTGCTCGGCCACTTGCAGCACATCATGGACATAGTCCCACAAGGCATAACTGGCACCCGGCGGTCGATGTCCGGAGTGACCGTGACCGGCCATGTCCAGGGCGATCACCCGCAGCCCCTCGAGCCTGGGCGCCAGGCGGGCGAAACTGTTGGCGTTGTCCAGCCAACCGTGCAGGGCAATTACCGGCAGCCCGTCTTCCGGGCCGAACAAATGAGCCGCCAGTTCGATGTGAGGCAGGCTCAGGCGGACCTCTTCGACCATACTCATGCGCTGCGCCCCTCCCAACGCTGGAACAGGTTCTTGAGCAGGTTGGCCGTGTCTTGTGGACGTTCGAGGGGAAACATATGGCCGCCGGGCATGCTCAGGGATTCGCCATGGCGCATACGCCCCACCGAACGGGTGTGATGCCGCATCACCACGCGACTCTGCCGGCCGCGCACCACCGCCAGCGGCACCTTGAGCTTGCGGGGCCGTCCTGGGCTGGTGTGCGGCACGCCGCGGTAGATACTGATTTCCGTGGCCGGGTCGAAGCGCAGCCGCAACCGGTCGCCGACTTGTTGCAGGCCGTGTTGCAGGTAGGCATCGAAGCAATCCGGGTCAAAGCCGCGAAACAGTGTCTTGCCGGCAAAATACTGCCGGGCGGACTCCAGGTCAGCGAACTCCTCGCGCCGCCCCAGCGTCCGGCCCGCCGGGGTCAGGCGATCGATGAACCCCAGGCGCTTGGCGGCCAGGATCACCCACTGGTCGGCACGGGTCAGCACGGGCGAATCGAGCATCACCACGCCGCGATACAACTGGGGGCAGCGCAACGCCGCGTGCAGGTGCAGCACGCCGCCCAGGGAGTGGCCAACGCCCCATACCGGCGCCGGTTGCTGCTCCAGGTGATGGATCAGTTCGTCCACCAGGTTGTGCCAGTTATCGTCCACCGGAAAACGCGGGTCATGGCCGTGCAGTTCCAGATGCGCGACCTGGTACTGCGGCGCCAATGCGGCGAACAGCTTGCCGTAGGTGGCCGAGGGAAAACCATTGGCATGGGCGAAAAAAATCTGTTGCGACATGACAGCCGATCCATTGGGGGAACTGCGGCAGATTGTCCGCAGAACCCGACGGCGCGGCAATGACCGTAACTGACAGGAATGATGACAGTCGGGCTTGGGCTATGGCGTTATGAAACTGTGAACATCGGCCTCTGTGGCGAGGGGATTTATCCCCGCTGGGGTGCGAAGCGCCCCCAAACCGGGCTACTCGATCAGTCTGATGCACCGAGTTGGCTGATTTCAGGGCTGCTTCGCAGCCTAGCGGGGATAAATCCCCTCGCCACAGAGGATCGCATCAACCTCGGGGTTCAACGCGCCGGCGGCTGCTCACCTAACGGCACCACCGCCATGGTCAGGCGCGACACGCAGTTGACTTTGCCTTCGTCATTGACCAGGCGGATGTCCCAGACCTGGGTGGTGCGCCCCAGGTGGACCACCCGGGCCGTGGCGGTCACTCGGCCGTTGCGCACGCCGCGCAGGTGGTTGGCGTTGATCTCCAGGCCCACGCAATAGAATTTGCTGGTGTCCACACAGAGGTAGGCGGCCATGGAGCCGACCGTTTCGGCCAACACCACGGAAGCACCGCCATGCAGCAGGCCGAATGGCTGATGGGTGCGCTGATCGACCACCATGCTGGCGGTCAGGGATTCGTCGTCGAAGGACTCGAACCGAATGTCCAGCACTTCGCTGATGGTGTTTTTACCGGCGGCGTTCAATTGCTCGATGTTGGGGGTGGTGCGCCACAGACTCATCGTTGTCGTTCCTTTATGGTTTTACTCTGCTCAACCCTGCTGCCAACCTGCCTATGGATGCTGGATACCCTTGAGCACCATCGCCCCGGCCAGCGGCAGATCGCCTTCCAGCTCGGCCAGGCCGGCGGTTTGCACTTGCTCGGGTTGTTGCAGATGGCCGTGCTGCAGTAAGCCCAGCAGGCTACCCACCAATGGGTTATGGCTGACCAGCAGCACATCGTCCTGGTCCTCCAGATGCCTTAGCACCTCCGTCGGTCGGGTCTCCGGCGTGAGCCAATCGACGGTGATCAGTTCAGGTTCGAACCCCAGTGCCTCGCGCACCAGTTGCGCGGTCTGCTGGGTCCGCACATAAGGGCTGGCGTAGATGGCCCGCAACGGCTCGCCCATCAACCGGCCGGCGCTGAGCAACACCTCCTCGCGCCCGTGCACCGTCAAGACCCGCTCCGGATCGGGACGGACACCATGGGGCTCAGCCTCACCGTGACGCAATACCCACAGTTTCATAGCTTCGGCTCCTCGTCCCGGACGGGATGCGGTGCCGGTGCCACGGCGTGTGGCGCTTCGCCTTCCGGCGAGCGTGGGGTCGGCCAGTCGGCGAACGGCCAAGGCTTCTGGTCGCTGTGGAAAGTGCCGAAGCGGCCAATCTGCGCCAGGAACTGGCTCAGGCTGTCGCCGAAATTCATCAGGCTGGCGCTGGGCGCGCCGTAGATCAGCCGATAAATCAACTGCACCAGAACCACGGCGCCGAGGATGAATTGCGCCACCTGCCAGACCAGCAGATAGACCACCATCCACAGCACACGCAGCAGGATGGATTCGTATTGGGGTTGCCCTTGCGGATCGTTCATGGCTCGCTCCTGCTTGCGGTCAATAGCGGTTCAGTTGAAACCGCTGGTGGAAATGAAATCGACGTCGGTCTTCGGTTCGCCACGCATCAACAGCTCGATCACCTGCTCAAGCGTGCGCCCTTCGAACAGAATCGCGTGCAGCCCGGCGACCAGCGGCATGTACACCCCCGTCTCCTGGGACTTGGCCTTGAGCACCTTGAGGGTGTTGACCCCTTCGGCCACCTCACCCAGGCGCGACACAGCCTCGTCAAGGCTCAGGCCTTGGCCGAGGGCAAAACCGACCTGGTAGTTGCGGCTCTTGGGCGAGGAACAGGTGACGATCAGGTCCCCCACCCCGGCCAATCCCAGGAAGGTCATCGGATTGGCACCCTGGCTGACGGCGAAGCGGGTCATTTCCGCCAGCGCGCGAGTGATCAGCATGCTCTTGGTGTTCTCCCCCATGCCCAGCGCCACCGCCATGCCGGCGATGATGGCATAGACGTTCTTCAGCGCCCCGCCCAGCTCCACCCCGAAACGGTCGGCGCTGGCGTAGACCCGAAAGGTGCGGCCATGGAGTGCGGCCTGGACCCGTTCGCACAACTCTTCGTCCTCGCTGGCGACCACGGTGGCGGTCAAGGCATGCTCGGCGATTTCCCGCGCCAGGTTCGGCCCGGAAATCACACCGATCCGCGCCTTGGGGGCGATTTCTTCGAGAATCTCGCTCATCAGCTTGAAGGTCTGGGCTTCGATGCCCTTGGTCAGGCTCACCAACAACTTGCCGCTCAAACGCTCGGAATGGGGCGCCAGCACCGAGCGCAAGGCACTGGACGGCAAGGCGACGAAGAACAGGTCGCTGCCCTCCAGGGTGGCCTGCAAGTCTGTCACCGGAACCACTTCCGGGCGGATCTTGATGCCCTTGAGATAACGCGGGTTCTCGCGGTTGACCCGAATGGCCTCGGCCTGTTCCGGGTCACGCATCCACTGGCGCACCGGGTGACCATTCTCGGCCAGCAGGTTAGCCACGGCGGTACCGAAACTCCCGCCTCCCAGGACCGCAATCGGGCGCTGTTCAGTCATATGCAATCCGTTCATCCATACCAAGTGGCAATGCGGGGCATTATACGGAGCGGCCGGATGGCGACCAGCCCCGGCAACAATTACCGCCAGCTGTAGGAAGCTGACCATTAATTCCTAGGAAAATGCTGTCAACGTGAATGGAAAAGTCGTTCAGCTCAGTTAACATGCCCGTCACCCACCCATTCCCATAGGCTGTACCGTGTCCGTTGGCCCTTCCCGCTCAGGTTCGTCCCTGCTATTGGCACTGATCATCAGCCCGCCAGTGCTGGCCGACGACTTGTTCGTGGACAGCCAGCCCCTGCCCCAGGTACTGACGGCCACGCGCCTGAAGCAATCGCCGGCGGCGGTGCCGGGCAGCATGACCGTGCTCGACAGCGAGCTGATCAAGGCCAGCGGCGCCCGGGACATCAGCGAACTGCTGCGCCTGGTGCCGGGCATGATGGTCGGCAACATCACAGGCAACCAGGCGGCCGTGAACTACCATGGCACCAACGCCAGCGAAGCCCGCCGCATGCAAGTGCTGATCGACGGCCGCTCGGTGTACCGCGCCGGCCTGGCCACGGTGGACTGGAGCGATATTCCAGTGGCCATGGAAGACATCGAGCGGATCGAAGTCTTCCGCGGCCCCAACACCGTCAGTTATGGCGCCAATGCGCTGATGGCGGTGGTCAACATCATCACCCGCGCCCCGGCCGACAGCCACGGCACCCGGCTGAAGATCACCCGGGGCCAGCGTGGCATCAGTGACTGGTACGCCAGCCAGGGCAGCGGCTGGGACGGCGGCGACCTGCGGCTGTCGCTGTCCGGCCAGGAAGACGATGGCTTTGACAGCGACCGCAACGGCGCCGACTACCGCGACAGCCGCCGCCTGAACCGAGTCAACCTGTCCGTCAGCCAGACCCTGGACGAACGGCAGAGCATCGACTGGCAATTGAACGCAAAGGATGGGACCAACCAGCGGCCTTATACCTACCATCCCGTGTTTGCCGGGATTACCGCCGCTGGGGATAACTCCGACGTCATCGCCAAGGACTACGCCGGCTCACTGCGCTGGAACCTGGACCTGGACCCCGATCACAGCCTTTATGTACAGGGCTCGATCCAGCACTGGGATCGCCAGCAGACCTGGCGCGCCTGTGACGCCGAGGTGTCCTTCAGCCCGCAACTGACCGATCTGTGGCAACTCAACCCCAACTATGCCGAGAAGCTGGCGCGCAATATCTCCAGCTACACCAGCACCGGCGCGCCACCCGGCACGCCACAGGAACAGGCGCTGGCCAATCAGGTGCTCGACCAGTGGCGCAACGGCGCCTCGCGAACCCTGTGCGGCGATATCGACCAGAGCGCCCGGGAATCGCGCTACGACCTGGAGATCCAGGACACCCTGAGCCTGTCCGACAGCCTGCGACTGGTCACCGGGGCCAACTATCGCTACGACCGGGCCGACTCGGAGACGTACTTCAACGGCACCCTGGACGACACCACCTGGCGCCTGTTCGGCCAGCTCGAATGGCGGGCCACCGAGCATTGGCTGTTGCAGGGCGGCGCGATGTTCGAAGACACCCGCCTGACCGGCAGCTCGCTGACTCCGCGGATCGCCGTCAATTACCTGATCACGCCACGCCACGGCCTGCGGGCGGTGTACTCCGAAGCCGTGCGCTCGCCGGACATGTTCGAGAACAACGTCAACTGGAGCTACCAGGTCACCAACCTGCAACCCGCCGCCTTCGGCCAGAACAGTGCCCGTTACTTCGTCCAGACCCGCGGCCCGGGCAACCTGGAACAGGAACACATGCGCTCCCGGGAACTGGGCTACAACGGTTACTTCGTGGACCTGGGCCTGGCGGTCGATGTGAAACTGTTCCATGACGAAATCACCGGCATGATCAGCGAGCCGCTGCGCAACAATCAGTACATTGCCAGCAACGCCAACGAATCACAGTTCTCCGGGGTCGAGACCCAGTTCGACTGGCGCATGACCAGCGCCGACCGCCTGCGCCTGACCTATGCCTATGTCGACGCCCAGGCCAGCAGCCCCCTCGACGAACAACTGACCGCCCGCAACAGCGGCTCGGCGGGGTGGCTAAGGGACTGGGGCCACGGCTGGAACAGCGCGCTGTTCTATTACGCCGCCGACGATCTCAACGGCTATCGCTTCGAACGGGTGGACACCCGCATCGCCCGGCGCATTCCCCTGGGCAAGGCCAGCCTGGAACTGGCGGGCGTCCTGCAACAGCGCCTGGACAACCAGCCCATGACCTTCGTCGACAACCGCTACGACGCTCGCCATGTCGTGTACTTCAGTGCGGAGTTGTCGTTCTAGATGTCCGGGAACGCCCCCCGCAAGATGCCATTTCATGGCCGCCTGACGCTGGCCCTGTGCCTGGTGTTTGCCGGGTGGCTGACGACCCTCCAGGCCCGGGCCGCCGAAATCCTCTTGACCGGTGCCGAGGACAGCCCCGGCGTGCAGTCTTTCACCCAGGCCCTGAAAGCCCTGCGCCCCGAAGACAGCGTGCGGTTCACGCCGCTGGCCAACCTGCCGGCGCCGGACAAGTTGCCGGATAGTATCCGCCTGGTTCTGCTCGACCTGCCCAGCCTGGAGTGGCGTCTGCAAGACGCCCGGGGCCCGGCCACCCTGGTCCTGCGCATCAGCCGCCAGCAAGCCCGCGATCGCCTGGGCGAGGCCACGCCCGCGCATCTGAGCCTGTTGTGGAGCGATCCACCGATGGCGCGGCAATTGCGGCTGATCCGCACCATCCTGCCGCAAGTGCGACAGGTCGGCGTGCTGTACGACGCCCACAGTGAATTCCTGCTCAAGGACCTCCGCCAGGCCGCGGCACCGCTGGGCCTGGTGATTGTCAGCGAACGCTGGGACGACACCAGCGACAGCCGTCCCCTGCAAAACCTGCTGGGCCAGAGCGACGTGCTGCTGGGCCTCGATGACCCCGACTTGTACAACCCCAAGACCGTGAAGAACCTGTTGCTCAGCAGCTATGCCCGGCAACGTGCGCTGATCGGGCCCAGCGCGGCATTCGTCAAGGCCGGCAGCCTGGCCAGCACCTACAGCGACCAGCAAGACTGGCTGGCGATTCTCGACGACCTGCTCGACCGCCCCGCCACGACCTGGCCGCGCACGCTGTATCCGGACCGTTTCAAAGTCCTGGGCAACCGGCAGGTCTCCCGCTCGCTGGGGATCGAACCGATTGACGCCGAATCCGTCGCGGCAACGTTGGCCGAAGGAGAACACCGCCCATGACCTTGCGTCGTCGTTGGGACATCAATACCCGCACCCAGCTCATCGCCCTCGGTCCGGCGTTGCTGCTGACCGTGCTGCTGATCAGCTTCTTTACCTTCGTGCGCATCCAGGACTTGCGCCAGGAGCTCAACCACACCGGGCAACTGATCGCCAACCAACTGGCCCCCGCCACGGAGTACGGGGTGATTTCCGGCAACAACGAAGTGCTGGAAAGCCTGCTCACCGCGACCCTGGCGACCCCGCACGTGCGCTTCCTGGAGGTCCAGGACAGCACCGACAAGGTCTTGGTGTACGTCGAACAACCCGAGCAAGTCCACAGCCGTGCCCAACAGATCGAAGTCTTCCAGGCCCCGGTGCGCCTGCAGCGCATTGCCCTGAACAATGATTTCCTGCAAGGCAACAGCACCGCCGTCGAGGCGCCCGGCGAAGATTACCTGGGCCGCGTGATCGTCGGCATGTCCAGTGACGCCTTCAGCCAGCGGCAGCAGGAGATCCTGCTCAAGGCGGCGATCCTGGCGCTGTTCGCCCTGCTGTTCACCTTCTTGGTGGCGCGCCGGCTGGCGACCAACCTGTCGCGACCGATCCGCGACATCGGCAACGCGGTCAAGGCCATCCAGCAAGGCGACTACAGCACCCCGCTGCCCGTGGTCGATGATGCCGAACTGGGGGCCCTATCACGGCATATCAACAACCTGGCCGACGGCCTGGAACAAGCCAGCCGCGAACAGCACCAAGCCATGGCGCAGTTGATCAAGACCCGTGAGGAAGCGGAAAAAGCCAACAGCGCCAAGTCCGAGTTCCTGGCGATGATGAGCCATGAACTGCGCACGCCCATGAACGGCGTACTGGGCATGTTGCAGCTGTTGGAAACCACCCGCATGACCGACGAACAGCACGAGTACACGGCGCTGGCATCGGAATCCACCGAGCACCTGCTGAAGGTGATCAACGACATCCTCGACTTCTCGCGCATAGAACGCTCGGCCTTGGAGCTGGAGCACATCCCGTTCAACCTGGCCGAACTGGTGGGCAGTTGCGCGCAGTCGTTCCAGCACAGCGCCGCGCAGCGCAAGCTGGGCCTGGACCTGCTGGTCCCGGACGACATGCAGGCCTTGCAGGTGCAGGGCGATCCGACGCGGATACGGCAGATCCTGGTGAACCTGATCGGCAACGCGCTGAAATTCACCGAGCAAGGCCGTGTCACCGTGCAATGCCAGTGGCAGGCCCTGGACCACGAACTGCTGTGGTTCACCTGCACGGTGCGCGACAGTGGCATTGGTATTCCCGCCGAAAGCCTGGAGCGCATGTTCGACGCCTTCCAGCAGGCCGACAATTCGATTTCCCGGCGCTACGGCGGCACTGGCCTGGGCCTGCCGATCGCCCGCACCCTGGCCGAACGCATGGGCGGGACGCTGCGGGCCCAGAGCGAAGAAGGCCAGGGCTCGGTGTTCACCCTGGAGATCCCGCTGGCCCTGTCGCGCCAGACGCAACCGCCCCTGGCACCGCGCCTGCCCGCCGGTAGCGGCGATGGCGAAGGCCGCAACGTGTTGCTGGTGGAAGACAATCCGGTCAACCAGACGGTGATCGAAGCCATGCTGCGCAGCCTGGGTTTCACCGTCAGCGTCGCCACCGATGGCGCCCAGGCCGTACGCAGCGCCGAAAGCCTGATTTTCGAAGCGATCCTCATGGATTGCCGCCTGCCCATCATCGATGGCTACGAAGCCACCCGGCAGATCCGTCAGTTGCCTGGCTGCGACGAGGTGCCGATTATCGCCCTGACGGCCAACGCCTTGCAGGGCGATCGCGAAGCCTGCCTCGCGGCGGGCATGAACGATTACTTGGCCAAGCCGTTCAAAAGGAACGACCTGCAGCAGATTCTGCAGCGCTGGGTGAACTAGAACCGCTCACCGGACCATCTGTGACTGGCGTGAAAGGCGAAAGTGCGGCAGTCTTAGGCACCCGAACAAGCCTCGATTGGGGCTTGAATAAAAATTTCAGTGCACAGGTGTACATTCATTTCCCGTGTGCTGTGACTTTCACTACAACGCAATAGTCTATGAGTAGGCTGTCGATTCGAGGCATGAACGCTTCGATCGGCCGGGAAGATTTGCCCCACCCTGCCGCATGGGACTATTGAGGAGCTCGCATGACCAAACAAAACGCCTTTACCCGGGAAGACCTGCTGCGCTGCAGTCGCGGTGAGCTGTTCGGCCCAGGTAACGCGCAACTGCCCGCCCCGAACATGCTGATGGTGGATCGCATCACCCATATCAGCGAAGAGGGTGGCAAGTACGGCAAAGGTGAATTGGTCGCCGAGCTGGATATCACTCCGGACCTGTGGTTCTTCGCCTGCCACTTCGAAGGCGATCCGGTGATGCCGGGCTGCCTGGGCCTGGACGCCATGTGGCAACTGGTCGGTTTCTTCCTCGGCTGGCAAGGCCTGCCGGGTCGCGGTCGCGCCCTGGGTTCGGGCGAAGTGAAGTTCTTTGGTCAGGTCCTGCCGACCGCCAAGAAAATCACCTATAACATTCATATCAAACGCGTCCTCAAGGGCAAGCTGAACATGGCCATTGCCGATGGTTCGGTTGCCGTGGACGGTCGCGAGATCTACACCGCCGAAGGCCTCCGGGTCGGCGTTTTCACCTCCACTGACAACTTCTAAGGGTTATCCGCATGCGCCGCGTCGTTATCACTGGTCTGGGCATCGTTTCGTGCCTGGGCAATGACAAAGAGACCGTCTCCGCTAACCTGCGTGCAAGTCGCCCTGGCATCCGGTTCAACCCGGAATATGCTGAAATGGGTCTGCGTAGCCAGGTTTCCGGCTCCATTGACCTCAATCTCGAAGAACTGATCGATCGCAAGATCTACCGTTTCGTCGGCCATGCAGCGGCCTACGCCTACCTGGCCATGAAGGACGCCATCGCTGACTCCGGCCTGACCGAAGAGCAGGTTTCCAACCCGCGCACCGGCCTGATTGCCGGCTCCGGTGGCGCCTCCACCTTGAACCAGATGGAAGCGCTGGACATCCTGCGCGAAAAAGGCGTCAAGCGCGTTGGCCCCTACCGCGTCACGCGGACCATGAGCAGCACCGTTTCCGCCTGCCTGGCCACGCCGTTCAAGATCAAGGGCCTGAACTACTCCATCGCTTCTGCCTGCGCCACCAGTGCCCATTGCATCGGTACCGCCATGGAACAGATCCAGATGGGCAAGCAGGACATCGTGTTCGCCGGTGGCGGTGAAGAAGAACATTGGAGCCAGTCGTTCCTGTTCGACGCCATGGGCGCCTTGTCCAGCAAGCGCAACGACACGCCGGAAAAAGCGTCCCGTGCCTACGACGCCGACCGTGACGGTTTCGTCATCGCCGGCGGTGGTGGCATGGTCGTGGTCGAGGAGCTGGAACACGCCCTGGCCCGTGGCGCGAAAATCTACGCGGAAATCGTCGGCTACGGCGCGACTTCCGACGGCTACGACATGGTCGCACCAAGCGGTGAAGGTGCCGTGCGTTGCATGCAGATGGCCATGTCCACTGTCGATGCACCGATCGACTACCTGAACACCCACGGCACCTCGACCCCGGTCGGCGACGTCGCGGAAATGAAAGGTGTACGCGAAGTGTTCGGCGACAAGGCCCCGGCCATCAGCTCCACCAAGAGCCTGTCGGGTCACTCCCTGGGCGCCGCCGGCGTTCACGAAGCGATCTACTGCATGCTGATGATGGAAGGCAACTTCATGGCCGGTTCGGCCAACATCGACGAACTGGACCCGGAAGTGGCCGACCTGCCTATCCTGACCAAGACTCGCGAAAACGCCACCATCAATACCGTGATGAGCAACAGCTTCGGCTTCGGTGGCACCAACGCCACCTTGGTGATGAAGCGCTGGCAGGGCGCGTAGGGGCTGCCGCAGGCTGCGAACTTTTAAGCGAAAAGATCGCAGGCTTTTCCGGCGCCTAGCAAATCAATAAAAAACGCCCCGACTGGTTCGGGGCGTTTTTTTTGCCTGCCAATCCACTACAGGGTTCCGTGGGAGCGGGCTTGCTCGCGAATGCGGTGTGTCAGCAGACGAATATACCGCCTGACACTGCGCATTCGCGGGCAAGCCCGCTCCCACATGAGATCTACAGTGGGATGAAACTCAGCGCACCACAAACCGCTGCTGCGTCAGCAACCGATCGCCCTGGAACACCATGAACCGCCACTCCCCCGGTACCACTTCGTGGCTTTCGGTGAATTCGTAGGCCATGACATCCTGAGGCGCGCCGGGCACCAGTTTCTGGATGACCTCGAACTTGTCGTGGCGCACACCATCGGGGGTGCGGATACCGGGAGTGAAGTACAACAGGGTCAACGGCTGGTCGTCTGCGACCTTGCCCGCCAACTGATAACGCATGCCGAACTTGGTGCCCAGCTTCGCCGGCACGCTTTCGGTCTGGCGGATCTGCTCGTTGCTGCGCCGCAGGACCCGCTCCCCCGATTGCAGCTCGGCTTGCGGCCCTTCGAAGACGCCGTATTCCACCGGGCCTTCGACACGGACTTCGGCCTGTGCCAGGCCGCAGGTCAACAACAGCGCGACCAGTGCGCTTGAACGGGTGAGGTGCATAGTGCGCTCCTTGATTGAGATGAGCGCGAGGGTATGACGCCGCAGTGACAGGCTGATGACAAACCAGCATTGGCCATACACCGAGAATCCTCTGTGGCGAGGGGATTTATCCCCGTTGGCCTCGCGAAGCGGGCCCAAACCTGATATCTCAGTGTGTCAGACCGATCACCATCGAAGTTTTGGGCCTGCTGCGCAGTCCAGCGGGGATAAATCCCCTCGCCACAAGGTGCTTTCCTATCGCGGGACGGAACGCGGCAACACCGCCAGGAAATTATCCCGCGCGACCTTCCTGGCCACCTCTTCCGGCAAGGCATCAAGGAATGGATCGAAACTGTGCAACTCCTTGCCCAACTTGTTGAAACGCCCGACCACATCCGAGCCGACCATGAAGCGCTCAGGAAAGCGCTCCACCAGCTTTACCCACTCATCCCGGGGCTTGCCCGCCTCATCCAGCAAGTACGGCGTGAGCAGGCTCCAGGACAGGTCGATGTACAGATTGGGATAGGCCTCGAGCATGCGGGTCAGGGTCGGCAACAGAAAATCCAGTTGGGTCTGGTGGCGATGGATTTCCATGCTGGTGCCGGCATGGGCCCAGATGAAGCGCGTATGGGGGTGGTTGCGCAACGGCTCCTCGATTTCCGCCAGGTACAGGGGATTTCTTTCACGCTTGGACGTGATGTTGGAATGCAGCATCACCGGTAGGTCATTCTCGGCCGCCAGGTGATAGATCCGGGTCATGGCTTCGTTATTGGCCCGCGGGGTATCGCCCGAGGTCAGCGCCGTCAGGTCGTCATGGCGGGTGAAGACTTCGCCGATGCCTTGCCACAACCCCGGGTAGAGATCGAGCATGCGCTGGATGTGGGCGGCGGAGTTCTTGTCGTTGGGATTGAAGCCCGACAGGAAAGGATGGAAGTGCCGACGTTGCTCCTCGGTCAGCTTACTCACTGCCGCCGCGACAATCACATCGGTGGCGCTGTACCAATAGGCGTCGGCATCATCACCGGCGTAATACCGCGGGCGCTTGGGCTCGTCTTCATGCCATTTCTTGGCCACCGGAACACCGGAAATCATCACATGCTCGATGCGATTGTCCGCCATCGCCTGGAGCAGCTTGGACATGCCGGCGGTTTCCTGAAAGAAATCGACGTAATGCAGGTGTGCATCGCTGTAGGCATATTCGCGGGCCGCGGCGCTGCTACTCGAAATAACCAGCAGCCAGGCAAAGATCAAACGGGTCAAAGGCACGGGCAGTCTCCAGAAGCCATGAGCAACATAGACCCTCACCGTCCCGCTGGGGTTCAAGGCGCCTCTGCCGTGTCTGCCGGCGGCGGGCTATGCTTCGCGCAACCGTTGTTCAACCTGGAAGACAACATGACCACTCCCCTGACCGTTCGCCCCCGTGCCGAAGACGTCGAAGGCCAGCCGATTCTTCGCCCGCTGCCGTCCGCCAAATGCCGCAGCGTCGGACCTTTCGTGTTTTTCGATCACATGCTGCAAACCACCTACCCGGCCGGCAAAGGCATGAACATCCGCCAGCACCCGCATATCGGCCTGTCCACCCTCACTTACCTGTTCGAAGGCAAACTCCAGCACAAGGACAGCCTGGGTTCCGACCAGGTGGTGGACGCGGGGGATGTCAGTTGGATGACCGCCGGCAGCGCCATCGCCCACGTCGAACGCACCCCCGAGTCACTGCTGGGCAGCCCTTTCGTCATGCACGGGTTGCAAGTCTGGCTGGCCTCGCCCAAAGCCTACGAACAAGGCCCGGGGCACTACAGCCATCATCCGGCACAGAGCCTGCCGGTCAGTGAGAACCTGGGGGTCAGCATCCGCATGATCGCCGGGTCAGGCTTTTGCCTGGAGTCGCCGGTGCCGGTGCTCTCGCCCACGCTGTATGCCGAACTGCACCTGCAGACCGCGACGACGTTGCTGATTCCCACCGAGCATGAAGAGCGGGCCCTGTATGTGTTGAGCGGCGAGGCGTTGCTGGACGGTGAGCCGGTGGACCCCCACTCGTTGGTGATACTGCCAAGCGGGGAAGAAATGACGCTGTTTGCAGAGAGCGACTGCCATGCCGTGCTGTTCGGCGGCGCACCGCTGGATGGACCGCGACGGATGAACTGGAATTTCGTCGCCAGCGACCCGGCCCGGATCGACGAAGCCCGCCGGCGCTGGGCAGCCGGAGACTGGCCGACCGTGCCTGGAGAAAGCGAGCGGATCGAGTTGCCCTGATTTCAGGATTGCTTGTCAGGCCGCCATCGCGAGCAAGCTCGCTCCCACAATTGGATTTGAGTGATCACAAAATATGCGTTCACAGCGGATCATTGTGGGAGCGAGCTTGCTCGCGATGGCTTTATGTCAGACAACAAGGGATTCAAATCCAGAACCCAACCTCAGCCCTTGAACACTTCATCCAGCAAGTTATGCATCGACCGGAACGCGCGTCCGGCGACCTTGGCGTTGTACATCATCTTGCCCGGCATATTGGCCTGCGGGTCGGTGAACGAGTGCACCGCACCGCCGTAGCTCAGCAATTGCCAATCCACCCCAGCCGCGTTCATTTCATCTTCGAAGGCAGGTAGCTGCTCTTTCGGCACCAGCGGGTCGGAGGCGCCATGCAGCACCAACACCGCGCCCTTGATGTTCTGCGCATCGGCCGGGTTCGGTGTATCCAGGGTGCCGTGGAAGGAGATCGCCGCCTTCAGTGGGGCGCCACTGCGAGCCAATTCCAGAGAGCAGCAACCCCCGAAGCAGAAGCCGAACGTGGCCAGTCTCGCCGTATCGACCTGTGCATCACCCTGACTCTGCAGTTGTTCGAACGCGGCCTGCATGCGCTTGCGCAACAAGGCCCGGTCGTTCTTGAGGGGCATCATCGCCGCCCCCGCTTCATCGGCATTGCTCGGGCGTACCGTCTGCCCGTACAAGTCGGCGATCAACACCACATAACCGTTGGCCGCCACCGACTTGGCGATCTCCTCGGCACCTGCCCCTACGCCCATCCAGTTCGGCGCCATCAGCAAACCCGGGCGCGGGCCCTGCTGGTTGACGTCGAAGGCCAGGCGACCTTCATAACTTTGACCATCGATCTGATAGACCAGCGAACGAACCGTAACCTGACTCATGACAGACTCCTCCTGATGAAACATTCAAGAAGCCCTTGTGGGAGCGAGCTTGCTCGCGATGACGGTAGACCAGTCAACGTATCTGTTGAATGTTGGACCGAAATCGCGAGCAAGCTCGCTCCCACAAGGGACTTTCCTGCGTCAGATTAAGCTGACAGTTCGACCAACAGCTTGTTCAGGCGACGCACATACGCCGCCGGATCCTTCAGGCTGTCGCCGGCCGCCAGGGCCGCCTGGTCGAACAGGATGTGCGACAGATCGCCGAAACGCTCTTCGCTCTGCTCGTTGTCGAGTTTTTCCACCAGCGGGTGGGCCGGGTTGAATTCGAAGATCGGCTTGGAGTCCGGGACTTTCTGGCCACTGGCTTCGAGGATCTGGCGCATCTGCAGGCCCAGGTCCTGCTCACCGATGGCCAGGATCGCCGGAGAATCGGTCAGGCGGTGCGAAACACGCACTTCGCTGACAGCATCGCCCAGGGCCGTCTTGATCCGCTCGACCAGGCCTTCCTTACTCTTGGCGACTTCTTCGGCGGCTTTCTTGTCTTCTTCCGAATCCAGGTTGCCGAGGTCCAGGTCGCCACGGGCCACATCGACGAAGCTCTTGCCGTCGAACTCGTTGAGGTAGCTCATCAGCCACTCGTCGATGCGGTCGGTCAGCAGCAGCACTTCGATGCCTTTCTTGCGGAAGACCTCCAGGTGCGGGCTGTTCTTGACCTGTGCATACGTTTCACCGGTCAGGTAGTAGATCTTGTCCTGGCCTTCCTTGGCGCGAGCCAGGTAATCGGCCAGGCCAACGATCTGCTCGCCATCGTCACCCTGGGTCGACGCAAAGCGCAGCAGGCCGGCGATTTTCTCTTTGTTGGCGAAGTCCTCGGCCGGGCCTTCTTTCATGACCTGGCCGAAGTTTTTCCAGAAGCTCTTGTACTGCTCGGGCTCGTTCTTCGCCAGTTTTTCCAGCATGTCCAGCACGCGCTTGGTCAGTGCCGACTTCATGGAGTCGATGATCGGATCTTTCTGCAGGATTTCCCGCGAAACGTTCAACGACAAATCGTTGGAATCCACCACGCCCTTGATGAAGCGCAGGTACAGCGGCAGGAACGACTCGGCCTGGTCCATCACGAACACACGCTGCACGTAGAGCTTCAGGCCACGTGGCGCTTCGCGCTGGTACAGGTCGAACGGCGCACGGGCCGGCACGTACAGCAGCGAGTTGTATTCCAGCTTGCCTTCGACCTTGTTATGGCTCCAGCTCAGCGGGTTCTCGTAGTCGTGGGCGATGTGCTTGTAGAACTCCTGGTATTCCTCGTCTTTCACTTCGGTGCGCGGACGGGTCCACAGGGCACTGGCGCGGTTGACGGTTTCCCATTCCACTTCAGGCTTTTCTTCGCCTTCGGCAGCGGTGACTTCCTTCGGCAGCTCGATGGGCAGCGCGATATGGTCGGAGTACTTCTTGATGATGTTGCGCAGGCGCCAGCCATCGGCGAACTCGTCTTCGCCGGACTTGAGGTGCAGCACGATGCGGGTGCCGCGATCAGCCTTGTCGACGGTGGCGACTTCGAATTCGCCCTCGCCCTTGGACGACCAGTGCACGCCTTCGCTCGCAGCGAGGCCGGCACGGCGGCTGAACACTTCGACCTGGTCGGCCACGATGAACGCGGAATAGAAGCCGACGCCGAACTGACCGATCAGGTGGGAATCTTTCTTCTGGTCGCCGGACAGGTTCTTCATGAAGTCGGCAGTGCCAGACTTGGCGATGGTGCCCAAGTGCGTGATCACCTCTTCGCGGCTCATGCCGATGCCGTTGTCTTCGAGGGTGACGGTTTTCGCGTCCTTGTCGAAGCTCACACGGATTTTCAGCTCGGCGCCGCCTTCCAGCAGTTCAGGCTTGGAAAGGGCTTCGAAACGTAATTTGTCGACAGCGTCAGAGGCGTTCGAAATCAGCTCGCGAAGGAAAATTTCCTTATTCGAATACAGCGAGTGAATCATCAGGTGCAGCAGTTGCTTCACCTCGGTCTGGAAGCCCAGGGTTTCCTTTTGAGTTTCCACGCTCATGGTCATCAAACTCCAAGTGGATGGTGGTGTCCGCCTCGCTGAGATTGGCGGCGGGATGTCCTCAAGGTGGGGGCAACGCTGATGATTTCAAGGGCGTTTCGGTTTTGTAGGCTCCTGGATCTTGAAATGCGCCCGGGCGGTGGCGATGGGTTCGGCCTCGACATCTTGCCAGGCGGTGATCGCGACATTGGCGACCCGCCGGCCCTGGCGCCAGACCTGGCATTTGGCATAGGTGTCGCGAAACTGCCCGGTGCGCAGGTAATCCAGGGAAAAGTCGATGATTTTTGGCACCCCCGGCGTGCCGGTGGCCATCAACAGATGCACGGCGGCCGCCAATTCCATGAAGCCGGCGATGACCCCGCCGTGGATGGCCGGCAGTAAAGGGTTACCAATGTTGTCTTTGTTGGCCGGCAGACGAAACACCCAGTCGTCGCCCTGGCGCGTGCATTCGACGCCAATGAGTCGGGCATAGGGGATCGAGGCGAGCAGCAGCGCGTAGTCGCCCTGCTCACAGGCGCGGCGCAGTTGTTCCTCGGTGGTATCGGTCATGGCTGGCCCACGGCAGTCATCGGGCTGGCCTTCCCCATGCCCCTGGCATGCTGGCCCAGGCGCATGAACGTGCCCACCACATGGGCGATGGGTTGCTCGGGGTCGTCCTGATAGGCGAAACCCCGGGTAAAGATCACGTCCGGGGTCACCCGATAGCATTGAGCGAAGCCGTAGACGTCCTTGTGGGGCTCGGCGGCGTGCATGTAGTCGATGCGCAGGTCGAGGGTGGGACAGACTTCGAATTGCGGCAGCACACACAAGGTCGACATGCCGCACGCGCTGTCCATCAATGAGGTCAACGCGCCACCATGGATGATGCCCGTCAGGGGATTGCCGACGATTTGCGGGCTGAACGGCAGGATGAGCGTCAGCCCATCACGACTGGCGCTGTGCAACTTCAAACCCAACACCTGGCAATGCCGCAGGGCGGATAAAAAGCGCGTGGCACGCTCAAAAATGGGATCTTCAGCCATGTCCATCAATGCCCTTGTTTGTTTGGAAGCCTGGCAACAGGCGTGTTCGCTAAAGTTCCGCGACCGTGCAAAGTTATATATCTGTAGCAAAAGAGGAACTTAACCTGAGGGGGGTCGCTCAAAAGGCCAGTAGTTATTTCCATAAGGAGAAACACCCCATGCGTAAGACTTTTGCTATTGCCTTGATGTTGGCCGCCTCCCTCGGTCTCGCTGCCTGCGATAAAAAATCCGAGGACAAAGCTCAAGATGCCGCACAACACGCTGAGCAAGCTCAGCAAGACATGAACAAAGCACAGGATAAAGTGAACGACGCGGCGAAAGAAAACGCCGAAGCCGCCAAAGCTCAGTCTGAATCGAACAGCGCCGCCCAGCAGGAACAAGCCCCTGCCACCGCGCCTAAAACCAACTGATACGGTTTTAGCTATAAAAGAAAACCCGCCTGGTGCGGGTTTTCTTTTGCCTGCGATTTGGCGGCGCCTGTCAGGCCGCTTCCTTGCCAACCTCGGGCACTGGTGCTTGCGTGGGGGTATAGACCATCACGTCCAGCACATCGGAGTGAAACTCGCGCTGATACAGCACGAACACCACACCGGCACTCATCAACATGAATAACCAAGGGCTGACGAACCACGCCAACATGGTCATGCCGAAATAATAGGAACGCAGGCCGAAGTTGAATTGGTTGGCCGCCATGGAAATGACTCGCGCCGCCCTTAGCGCAAAGGCCTTGCGCTCCTGCTCCGAGACATGCCGCTCACCGATCATCGGCGCCGAGCCAATCAGCACCGCCGCGAAGTTGTACTGGCGCATGCACCAACTGAAGGTGAAGAACGCATACACGAACACCAGTGCCAGGCACAGCAACTTGACCTCCGCCATGCCCTGGGAAGCCTGTTGCACCATGGGGATGTCCGCCAGCAACGACACCGCCCGATCCGACGCCCCGAGCACCGTCAGGATGCCAGCCAGGATGATCAGCGTGCTGGAGGCGAAGAATGAGGCGTTGCGCTCCAGGTTGCCGATCACGCTGGCATCGGCGATGCGGTTCTCGCGCAGCAGCATGCGGCGCATCCAGTCTTCGCGGTACAGGTGCATGACGCTGGCCAGGCAGGCTGTATCGCGGGCCTTCCAGGTGGCGTAACGGGTGTAGCCCGCCCAGCAGATGATGAACCAGGCGGCGGCAAGCAGATGGATCAGGTTGGCTTGGATGAATGACATTCGATTTCCTGTGTGACTGAAACAAAAGCTGGAGCAATAGTCGCGGTTAACCCTGTGGGAGCGAGCTTGCTCGCGATTGCGGTCCATCAGACACATCGATGTTGGCTGATCTGGCGCTATCGCGAGCAAGCTCCCTCCCACAAGGTTGTTTGCAAGCCTTTCAAGACACTGCTTCGACGTTAGCCCACGGAAAAAGACACCGCACTCAAAAAAAATGCCCCATATCGATTGATACGGGGCATTTCGGTTGTGGCCGGTGAATCTGCCTGAAGCTGTTTAAGCCAGTGCTTCGCTACGCTTGCCCAGCAGGCGATCACACGCCACCGCGACCACCAAGGTCATCACCGAAGGCACCAGCCAGGCCAGGCCTTGTTCGCTCAGCGGCAAGTGAGCCAGTTGCGTCGGCATCCAGTCCGCCAGGCCGGCGCCCTTGAGTGCATCGATCAGGCCAAACAGGAACGACACCAGCATCACCGGGCCGACAATGCGCCCCTGCTCATGCCAGAAGTCCTTGCAGAAACTCAGGGCCACCAGGGCGATGCACGGCGGGTAGATCGCGGTCAGGACCGGAATCGAGAACGCGATCAGCTTGGTCAGTCCCAGGTTGGACACCAGCAGCGAAAAGGCCGCCAGAATCACGACCAGGGTCTTGTAGGACAGCGGCAGGACGCGGCTGAAGTACTCGGCACAGGCACAGGTCAGGCCGACCGCGGTCACCAGGCACGCCAGGGAAATCAGCACCGCGAGGAAACCACTGCCCAGGCTGCCGAAGGTGTGTTGCACATAGGCGTGCAGCACGGCGGCACCGTTGGTCGCACCCATCGCCACTTCATGGCTGCCCGACCCCAGGCGGAACAGGCTGACGTAGACCAGCGCCAGGCCCACCCCGGCAATCAGTCCGGCGATGATCGCGTAGCGGGTGATCAAGGCCGGCGACTCGACGCCCCGGGAACGGATCGCGTTGACGATGACGATGCCGAACACCAATGCGCCCAAGGTATCCATGGTCAGGTAACCATTGATAAAACCCTGGGAGAACGGCGCCGCCACGTATTCGGGGGTCGCCACGCCGATATCGCCGGCCGGCAAGGCAAACGCGGCGATGCCGAGCACGGCCAGGGCGATGATCTTCAGCGGAGCGAGGAAACGTCCGACGGTGTCCAGCAGCCGACCCGGGTAGAGCGAGATGAAGAACACCAGCAGGAAATACGCGGCGCTATACAGGAACAGTGCCAGCGGGCTTTCGCCTGTCAATGGCGCCAGGCCGACTTCGAACGAAACGGTGGCGGTACGCGGCGTGGCGAACAACGGGCCAACGGCAAGGTAGCACACCGCCGCCAGCAACCCACCGGCGACTTTGCCGATGGGGCTGCTCAAGGCGTCCATTGCCCCGCCCACCTTGGCCAGTGCAACGACCGTGATGACCGGCAGCCCGACCGCCGTGATCAAAAAGCCCAGCGCCGCCATCCAGACATGAGGCCCGGACTGCAAACCGACGATAGGCGGGAAGATGATGTTGCCGGCCCCGACAAACAGGGCAAATGTCATGAAACCAAGCGCCAGGATGTCCTGGCCTTTCAACACTTTCATTAAGGAAACCACACTACTGAATCGGAATTTAGAGAGGGATTTCCCCGAGGGTAGAGGGAAATGCTGCCGGTCCGTATGGGACCGACCCGTTTAGCGCGGCGCTTCCTTGTGGGCAGCGGTCGCAAAAATGGCTGCTAGCCTAACGAATTTGGCGATAAAACGCACTGTAAAGGGGCGAACTATCCGATGCACGACGTCCCCGTGTCGCGTTTTTGCATGTAAATGGTTGGCGATTGTCATTCCGTCTTCGCGAGCAAGCTCGCTCCCACAATGAAATGCGCTCGACTGTGGGAGCGAGCTTGCTCGCGATGAGGCACTCCCTGGCGCCATAGCCCCAGAAACGACAAAGGCCACCCGAAGGTGGCCTTTGTTGCTGGAACGAAAAGGTCAGCCGAAGCTTACTTCTTCATTTCCCAGCCAGTCAGCTCGGCCAGGGCCTTGCCGATGTCTGCCAGCGAACGCACGGTTTTCACGCCTGCGTCTTGCAGCGCAGCGAATTTCTCGTCTGCAGTGCCTTTGCCGCCAGAGATGATTGCGCCAGCATGGCCCATGCGCTTGCCCGGAGGAGCAGTCACACCTGCGATGTAGGACACAACCGGCTTGGTCACGTTGGCCTTGATGTAGGCAGCCGCTTCTTCTTCAGCCGAACCGCCGATCTCACCGATCATGACGATCGCTTCGGTCTTCGGGTCTTCCTGGAACAGCTTCAGGATGTCGATGAAGTTCGAGCCCGGGATCGGGTCACCGCCGATGCCGACGCAAGTCGACTGACCGAAACCGGCGTCAGTGGTCTGCTTCACGGCTTCGTAGGTCAGGGTGCCGGAACGGGAAACGATACCGACCTTGCCTGGCAAGTGAATGTGACCTGGCATGATGCCGATCTTGCATTCGCCTGGGGTGATCACGCCTGGGCAGTTAGGGCCGATCAGGGTGATACCCAGCTCGTCGCACTTGACCTTGGCTTCCAGCATGTCGATGGTCGGGATGCCTTCGGTGATGCAGACGATCAGCTTGATGCCGCCGAACGCTGCTTCAAGGATGGAGTCCTTGCAGAAAGGAGCTGGAACGTAGATCACGCTGGCGGTGGCGCCAGTGGCAGCTACAGCGTCTTTCACGGTGTTGAACACGGGCAGGCCCAGGTGCTCGGTGCCGCCTTTGCCTGGTGTTACGCCGCCAACCATCTTGGTGCCGTATTCCAGGGCTTGCTGGGTGTGGAAACTACCTTGCGAACCGGTAATACCCTGGCAGATAACCTTGGTGTCTTTATTGATCAGGACGCTCATTATTTGCCCTCCGCAGCTTTAACGACTTGTTGAGCAGCGTCGGTCAGGCTGGTAGCAGCGATGATGTTCAAACCGCTTTCTGCCAGTACTTTAGCGCCCAGCTCAGCGTTGTTGCCTTCGAGGCGAACAACAACCGGGATTTTCACGCCGACTTCTTTCACGGCGCCGATGATGCCTTCGGCAATCATGTCGCAGCGAACGATGCCGCCGAAGATGTTGACCAGTACTGCGGCGACATTGGTGTCGGACAGGATGATCTTGAACGCTTCGGTAACGCGTTCCTTGGTAGCACCGCCGCCCACGTCGAGGAAGTTGGCTGGCTTGCCGCCATGCAGGTTGACGATGTCCATGGTACCCATGGCCAGGCCAGCACCGTTGACCATGCAGCCGATGTTGCCTTCCAGGGCTACGTAGTTCAGTTCGAACTTGGCAGCGTGCGCTTCGCGCGGATCGTCTTGGGACGGATCGTGGAAAGTCTTCAGCTTAGGCTGACGGTACATGGCGTTGGCGTCGATGTTGATCTTGGCATCGAGGCAGTGCAGGTCGCCGTCGGCCTTGATCACCAGCGGGTTCACTTCCAGCAGTGCCAGGTCGTGGTCCTGGAACAGCTTGGCCAGACCTACGAAGATCTTGGCGAATTGAGTGACCTGCTTGCCTTCCAGACCCAGCTGGAATGCCAGCTCGCGGCCCTGGAATGGCTGTGCGCCAACCAGTGGATCGATGGTGGCCTTGAGGATTTTCTCAGGGGTATCGTGAGCGATTTTCTCGATGTCCACGCCACCTTCGGTGGAAGCCATGAACACGATACGGCGGCTCGAACGGTCAACGACCGCGCCCAGGTACAGCTCTTTAGCGATATCAGTGCACGATTCAACCAGGATCTTGGTGACTGGCTGACCGTTGGCGTCAGTCTGGTAAGTCACCAGACGCTTGCCCAGCCACTGCTGTGCGAAGGCTTTGGCGTCTTCTTTGCTGCGAACCAGCTTGACGCCGCCCGCTTTACCGCGACCACCGGCGTGAACCTGGGCTTTGACAACCCATTCGCTGCCGCCGATTTTGTCGCAAGCTTCTGCTGCCGCTTCCGGGGTGTCTACTGCGTAGCCGGTGGATACTGGCAGGCCGTATTCAGCGAACAGCTGCTTACCCTGATACTCGTGAAGATTCATGCTTATTACCGTCTTCGTTAGGTACTGCGCATTCGGTGCTGCACCATTTTTGGTGCCGCACCACCTGTGACTGCTGCTTGCGTAGCGTTCCGGTCAACCGGTGCCGCTACGCAAGGCTGCGTCCAGCGGATATTCCGCGGTGAGTCTTGCTCGCAAGGCTCACGACGGGCCATACCGCCGTGGTTTCTTATTGTCTATTAACGCTTCTTGCGGTTGGCCACGTGGATGGCGCCGCCATTTACGGCCAGGGCCGCTTCGTGCAAGGCTTCGGACAGGGTCGGATGGGAGAAGACCATCATGCCCAGGTCTTCAGCGCTGGTGCCGAATTCCATACCGATCGCGCCTTGCTGTACCAGCTCGGCAGCGCTTGGGCCAATCACGTGAACGCCCAATACGCGATCCGTCTTGGCATCGGCGATGACTTTCACGAAACCACCGGTATCGTTGGCTGCCATGGCACGGCCACTGGCGGCGAACGGGAAGGTGCCGACGTTAACTTCAACGCCTTCGGCTTTCAAGGCCTGCTCGGTCTTGCCAACCCATGCGATTTCCGGGTGGGTGTAGATAACCGATGGGATCAGGTCATAGTTCATCTGGGCCTTGTGACCCTTGATGCGCTCGACGACCATGATGCCTTCCTCGGACGCCTTGTGCGCCAGCATCATGCCGCGGACCACGTCACCGATGGCGAAGACGCCCGGTACGTCGGTTGCGCAATGATCATCGACCGCGATGAAACCGCGTTCATCAATGTTCACGCCGCTATCGGCCGCCAGCAGATCGGTGGTCACCGGACGACGGCCGACCGCAACGATCAGCTTGTCGAAAGTGATGGTCTGTTCGCCGTTGGCGTCGGTGTAGGTCACCACGACTTCTTCGCCGTTGACCTTCGAACCGGTCACGCGAGCGCCCAGCTTGATGTCCAGGCCCTGTTTGGTCAGGGTTTTCAGCGCTTCCTTGGACACTGCGGTGTCGGCAGCCATCAGGAAGGTGTCAAGGGCTTCGAGCACGGTCACTTGCGCGCCCAGGCGCGACCATACCGAACCCAGCTCGAGACCGATCACGCCGGCGCCGATCACGCCCAGGCGTTTTGGTACGCTCTGGAATTCCAGGGCGCCAGTGGAATCGACGATCACCTTCTGGTCGACCGGAGCCGGCGGAATGTCGATCGGACGCGAGCCTGGCGCCAGGATGACGTTTTCGGCTTCGATCACTTCAACCGAGCCGTCTGGCTTGGTCACTTCGACTTTCTTGCCCAGCAGCAGCTTGCCGTGGCCCTGGATCGAGGTCACACCGTTGGCCTTGAACAGGGTGGCAACACCGCTGGTCAGGTTCTTGACGATGCCAGCCTTGCGGCCAACCATCGCGGCGACGTCCATCTTCACTTCACCGGTAGAGATACCGTGAACGTTGAAGCTTTCTTTCGCTTCCTTGTATTTCCAGGAGCTGTCCAGCAGCGCCTTGGAAGGAATGCAACCGACATTCAGGCAGGTACCGCCGAGGGCCAGCTTGCCCTCGCCATCGGTGTATTTCTCGATGCAGGCAGTGGTAAGGCCCAGTTGCGCAGCCTTGATGGCCGCTACGTAGCCGCCAGGGCCCGCACCAATCACTACCACGTCGAATTTCTGAGTCATGAGTCATTCCTTTTCGAATCAAACCGGACGATCACTTGTGATGACCGTCGAGGGACGAAACCGGTTGTTTCAGCAAGAGGCCGGTCGACAGACCGGCCCTCGCGGCGAAAATCAGATATCCAGCAGCAGACGAGCCGGATCTTCAAGCAGGTTCTTGATGGTGACCAGGAACGTCACGGCTTCTTTGCCGTCGATCAGGCGGTGATCGTAGGACAGTGCCAGGTACATCATCGGACGAATCACGACTTGACCGTTGATCGCCATCGGACGCTGCAGGATGTTGTGCATGCCCAGGATAGCCGCCTGTGGCGGGTTGACGATCGGGGTCGACATCATCGAACCGAATGTACCACCGTTGGTGATGGTGAACGTACCGCCGGTCATCTCTTCGATGGACAGCTTGCCGTCACGGGCCTTCTTGCCGAAGGTGGCGATGCCGCCTTCGATTTCGGCCAGGCTCATCAGTTCGGCGTTGCGCAGGACCGGAACCACCAGGCCACGGTCGCTGGAAACCGCGACGCCGATATCGGCATAACCGTGGTAGACGATGTCGGAACCGTCGATCGACGCGTTGACCGCCGGGAAGCGTTTCAGCGCTTCGGTGGCAGCCTTGACGAAGAACGACATGAAGCCCAGGCGTACGCCGTTGTGGGACTTCTCGAACAGATCCTTGTACTTCGAACGCAGGGCCATGACTTCGGTCATGTCGACTTCGTTGAAGGTGGTCAGCATCGCCATGTTCGACTGTGCTTCGACCAGACGCTCGGCAACCTTGGCACGCAGGCGGGTCATCGGAACGCGTTTTTCAACGCGATCACCGGCAGCGAACACCGGAGCGGCGGCGGCAGGTGCGGCTGGCTTGGCCGGTGCGGCGGCTGGCGCGGCTTTCTTGGCGGCAACGGCTGCCACCACGTCTTCCTTGGTCACACGACCGCCCTTGCCGGTGCCGGCAACGGAAGCGATGTTGATGCCGTTCTCTTCGGCGATCTTGCGCGCGGCAGGCGCGGCGACTGGATCGTCTTCGCCATCGGCAGCAGGCGCTGCGGCCTGGGCAGCGGCAGGAGCAGCAGCGGCCGGAGCGGCGGCGGCAGCACCGCCCTCTTCGATCGAGCCCAGTACCTGGTTGGACAGGACGGTAGCGCCCTCTTCGGCAACGATTGCGCCGAGCACGCCGTCAGCTTCGGCCAACACTTCCAGAACGACTTTGTCGGTCTCGATGTCGACGATCAGGTCGTCACGCTTGACTGCTTCGCCCGGTTTCTTGTGCCAGGTGGCAACGGTGCCATCGGCAACCGATTCCGGGAATGACGGGGCTTTGATTTCGATAGCCATTATCTGTGGGTCCTTAAAATTCGGTTTCAGTCAGCACGAAGGCTTAAACAGTGAAAGCATCTTGCAGCAGTTTTTCCTGCTGCTCGGCGTGCATCGACGCATAACCACACGCAGGTGCAGCGGAAGCATCACGGCCGGCGTATTCCAGGCCCAGGGCCTTGTTATGGTTACCGATGCTGCGACGCAGGTGATGCTGGCTGCTGTACCAGGCGCCCTGGTTCATCGGTTCTTCCTGACACCACACCACGTGGGTGAGGTTGGTATAAGGCGCGATGGCCTCCATCAGGTCTTCTTCCGGGAACGGGTAGAGCTGCTCGATACGCACGATGGCGATGTCTTCGCGGCCTTCGGCACGACGTTTTTCCAGCAGGTCGTAGTAGACCTTGCCGCTGCACAGGATCAGGCGAGTCACCTTCGCCGCGTCCAGGGTATCGATTTCCGAAATAACGGTCTGGAACGAGCCTTCGGCCAGGTCCTCGAGCGTGGAGATCGCCAGCTTGTGACGCAGCAGCGACTTCGGTGTCAGCACGATCAGCGGCTTGCGCAGCGGACGGATGACCTGACGACGCAGCAGGTGGTAGATCTGTGCCGGCGTCGTTGGTACGCAAACCTGGACGTTGTGCTCGGCGCACAGCTGCAGATAGCGCTCCAGACGTGCCGACGAGTGCTCCGGCCCCTGCCCTTCATAACCGTGTGGCAACAGCATGGTCAGACCGCAGAGACGGCCCCACTTGTGCTCGCCGCTGGTGATGAACTGGTCGACAACCACCTGGGCGCCGTTGGCGAAGTCGCCGAACTGGGCTTCCCAGATCACCAGCGCATTCGGCTCGGTGGTGGAGTAGCCATATTCGAACGCCAGGACGGCTTCTTCGGACAGCAGCGAATCGTACAGGTCGAAACGTGGCTGGCCCTTGTACAGGTGTTGCAGCGGGATGTAGGTGCTGGCGTCTTTCTGGTTGTGCAGCGCCGCGTGGCGGTGCGAGAAAGTGCCGCGGCCTACGTCCTGGCCGGTGATGCGGACCGGGTGACCTTCGAACGCCAGGGTCGCGTACGCCATGGTTTCGGCGTAACCCCAGTTGATCGGCAGGCCGCCGGCTTGCATCTTCTGCCGGTCTTCGTAGATCTTCGCGACCTGGCGCTGGACCACGAAGCCTTCCGGGATCTCCAGCAGCTTGGCGGACAGTTCCTGCAGGGTCTTGAGGTCGAAGCGGGTGTCGTGACGCGCGGTCCAGGCGTGGCCCAGGTATGGACGCCAGTCCACGAACAACTCTTTGTTCGGTTCCTTGACCAGGCTTTTTACCACGTGCAGGCCGTTGTCCAGGGCATTGCGATATTCATCGACTTTTTCCTGGACGCGGGCGGCATCCAGAACACCGCCCTGGGTCAGGCGCTCGGCATACAGCTCACGGGTGGTGCGCTGCTTGGCGATCTGCTGGTACATCAGGGGCTGGGTGCCGCTTGGCTCGTCGGCCTCGTTGTGGCCGCGACGACGGTAGCAGACCAGGTCGATCACCACGTCGCGCTTGTACTGCATGCGGTAGTCGATGGCCAACTGGGTCACGAACAGCACGGCTTCCGGGTCATCGCCATTCACATGGAGAATCGGCGCCTGGATCATTTTCGCGACGTCGGTCGCGTACTCGGTGGAGCGCGAGTCCAGCGGGTTGCTGATGGTGAAGCCAACCTGGTTGTTGATCACGATGTGCACGGTGCCGCCGGTCTTGAAACCGCGGGTCTGCGACATCTGGAAGGTTTCCATGACCACGCCCTGACCGGCGAATGCCGCGTCACCGTGGATGGAAATCGGCAGTACCTTCTCGCCGGTCGGATCGTTGCGACGATCCTGGCGGGCACGGACCGAACCCTCGACCACCGGGGAAACGATTTCCAGGTGAGACGGGTTGAACGCCATGGCCAGGTGGACTTCACCACCGCTGGTCATCACGTTGGACGAGAAGCCCTGGTGGTATTTCACGTCACCGGAGCCCAGCTCGACCTTCTTCTTGCCTTCGAACTCGTCGAACAGCTCGCGCGGGTTCTTGCCGAAGGTGTTGACCAGTACGTTCAGGCGGCCACGGTGGGCCATGCCGATGACGACTTCCTTGGTGCCGTAGGAACCGGAACGCTGGATCAGTTCGTCGAGCATCGGAATCAGGCTTTCGCCGCCTTCCAGGCCGAAACGCTTGGTACCCGGGTACTTGGTGCCCAGGTATTTCTCCAGGCCTTCACCGGCGGTGACGCGCTCGAGCAAGTGGCTCTTGATGTCGGCGGAGTACGTCGGACGGCCACGAACGCTTTCCAGACGCTGCTGGAACCACTGGCGCTGCTCGGAATCGGTGATGTGCGTAAATTCAGCGCCGATGGTGCGGCAATATGTCTGCTGCAACGCCTCGTGAATTTCGCGTAGGCTCGCTTCCTCTTTGCCGATAAACAGGTCGCCGGCACGGAAGGTCGTATCAAGGTCGGCATTGGTCAAGCCGTAGTGAGTGATCGACAGGTCTGCAGGTGCAGGACGCTGCCACAGCCCCAGCGGGTCAAGCTGGGCTGCCTGGTGGCCACGCATCCGGTAGGCCTGGATCAGTCGCAATACTTCAACTTGCTTCTTCTCGTGCTCGGAGCTCACGCTGCCGGCAGACACCGGTTGAGCGCGGCGCTGGTTCTTTGCCAGCAACACGAAATGATCGCGAATCGTCGAGTGCGAAACATCAGTGGCAGAGTTACCGTCGGCCGGTAGCTTCTGAAAGTAGGTGCGCCATTCTTCTGGCACAGCGTTAGGGTCGTGCAGGTAGAGCTCGTAGAGCTCTTCCACATAGGCAGCGTTACCACCGGAGAGGTGGGCACTGTTCCACATGCGCTGCATCACGCTTTCTTGCATGCTTGGTCACCCTCGATTAGGGGAACACCACCGGCGAAAACACCGAGCAAACTTGCAGAAGTCCGAGTGCAGCGACTAAAACAAGCCACTTAGGATCACGCTGATAGTCCGGGTACCAGCCCGGATGCCCCTGCTTGTCTCATTTCTTCAAAATAAGAACCACCGCTTTGTGAGCGGCTGTTCTGGTTATAGCCAAGACGCGGGTTGAAGCCCGCGCCCTGGCCTTTACGGGTACAACGGTCCTACGGGTACAGCAGCTGAATCACACGCCGCTTTGCAGAAGCATGTTACGAATGTGACCGATGGCCTTAGTCGGGTTCAGGCCTTTCGGGCAGACGTTGACGCAGTTCATGATCCCGCGGCAGCGGAATACGCTGAACGGGTCATCCAGCGAAGCCAGGCGCTCGGACGTCTTGGTGTCACGGCTGTCTGCCAGGAAGCGGTACGCTTGCAGCAGGGCGGCCGGGCCCAGGAACTTGTCCGGGTTCCACCAGAAGGATGGGCACGAGGTCGAGCAGCAAGCGCACAGGATGCACTCGTACAGACCGTCGAGCTTCTCACGCTCTTCCGGAGACTGCAGACGCTCGATGGCCGGAGCCGGCGTGTCGTTCTGCAGGAATGGCTTCACCTTCTCGTATTGCTTGTAGAAGATGCTCATATCGACGACCAGGTCACGGATAACCGGCAAACCTGGCAACGGACGAACCACCAGCTTGTTGCCCTTGACCACCGCCGACAGCGGCGTGATGCAGGCCAGGCCGTTCTTGCCGTTGATGTTCATGCCGTCGGAGCCGCAAACGCCCTCGCGGCAAGAACGACGATAGGAAAAACCTTCGTCCTGCTCTTTGATCAGGGCCAGCACGTCCAGCACCATCAGGTCTTTACCACCGGTATCGACCTGGAAGTCCTGCATGAACGGCGCAGCGTCCTGATCAGGGTTGTAGCGATAAACACTGACTTGCAACATAGCGGTCACCCTTAATAAGTCCGGACTTTTGGTTCGAAAGTCGGAACAGTCTTCGGCGAGAAGTTCACGGCACGCTTGGCGACGCGTTTTTCACCCGGGAAGTACAAGGTGTGGCACAGCCAGTTTTCGTCGTCACGGTCTTCGAAGTCTTCGCGGGCGTGGGCACCACGGGACTCTTTACGCACTTCTGCGGCGATGGCGGTGGCTTCGGCCACTTCCAGCAGGTTCTGCAATTCCAGCGCTTCGATACGGGCAGTGTTGAACGCCTGCGACTTATCGTTGATCTTCACGTTGGCGATTCGTTCACGCAATTGCGCCAGCTGGGCGATACCCTTCTGCATGTATTCGCCGGTACGGAACACACCGAAGTAGTTCTGCATGCAGTTCTGCAGCTCGCGACGCAGGGTTGCCACGTCTTCGCCTTCGGTACGCTCGTTCAGAGCGGACAGACGCGCCAGGGCAGCTTCGATGTTGGCGTCGGTGGCATCGTCATATTCGATACCATCGGTCAGCGCTTTCTCCAGGTGCAGGCCGGCAGCGCGACCGAAGACCACCAGGTCGAGCAACGAGTTGCCGCCCAGGCGGTTGGCACCGTGGACCGATACGCACGCCACTTCACCCACTGCGAACAGGCCAGGGATGATTTCGTCCACGCCTTCGGCGTTCTGGGTGATCGCCTGGCCGTGAATGTTGGTGGCAACGCCGCCCATCATATAGTGGCAGGTTGGAACCACTGGAACCGGCGCGACGACCGGGTCGACGTGGGCGAAGGTCTTGGACAGCTCGCAGATACCTGGCAGGCGGCTGTGCAGCACTTCCTCACCCAGGTGATCGAGCTTGAGCATCACGTGGTCGCCATTCGGGCCACAGCCGTTGCCGGCGATGATCTCTTTAACCATCGAACGAGCCACAACGTCACGACCGGCAAGGTCCTTGGCGTTCGGCGCATAACGTTCCATGAAACGCTCGCCGTGCTTGTTGATCAGGTAACCACCTTCACCACGGCAACCTTCGGTCACCAGTACACCGGCGCCGGCGATGCCGGTCGGGTGGAACTGCCACATTTCGATGTCTTGTACCGGCACGCCAGCACGCAGGGCCATGCCGACGCCGTCACCGGTGTTGATCAGGGCATTGGTGGTGGATGCGTAGATACGGCCTGCACCACCGGTCGCCAGTACGGTGGCCTTGGCGCGGATGTAGGTGGTTTCGCCGGTTTCGATGCAGATCGCGATCACACCGACGAAGGCGCCGTCCTGGTTCTTCACCAGGTCGACGGCGTAGTACTCGTTCAGGAACGTGGTACCGGCTTTCAGGTTACCCTGGTACAGGGTGTGCAGCAGTGCGTGACCGGTACGGTCGGACGCCGCGCAAGTACGCGCGGCCTGGCCGCCCTTGCCGTAGTCCTTGGACTGGCCACCGAACGGACGCTGATAGATACGGCCTTGCTCGGTACGCGAGAAGGGCATGCCCATGTGATCCAGCTCGAACACCGCGGCCGGGCCTTCCTGACACATGTATTCGATAGCGTCCTGGTCGCCGATGTAGTCGGAACCCTTGACGGTATCGTACATGTGCCAGCGCCAGTCATCGTTCGGGTCGGCCGAAGCGATGGCGCAGGTGATGCCACCCTGGGCGGAAACAGTGTGCGAACGGGTCGGGAAAACCTTGGTGATCACGGCAGTCTTGTGACCGCCCTGTGCCAGTTGCAGCGCTGCGCGCATGCCGGCACCGCCACCACCAATGATGATGGCGTCGAAAGAAATCGTTGGAATGTTAGCCATGGATCAGATACCCCAGAGAATCTGCACACCCCAGACGAAGTAAGCGAACATCGCAACGCCGCATACTGCCTGGAAAAGGAAACGTACGGCAGTCGCCGACTTGCCGAACGCCATTGGCGTCAGGTAGTCGGTCGCGATGGTCCACATGCCGACCCAGGCGTGAGCGCCCAGTGCGACAAGTGCCAGCAGACTGAAGATACGCATCCAGTTGTTTGCGAACAGTTCATGCCATTGGGCATAGCCCAGGCCAGGGTTTGCCACGACATATCCGATCAGGAAAATGAAGTAAGCCGCGAGAACGACCGCAGACACACGCTGGGCCATCCAGTCGTAGAGGCCCGAACGCGAAAGGTTCGTGACGTTGGTTACCATATCCAGACTCCTGCCAGAACGATCAGCACCGCAGACACGGCGATAATGATTTTCGAGCCCAGCTTGCCGCCTTCCAGCGTCTCACCGATGCCCATGTCCATGATCAAGTGGCGCACACCGGCGACCAAGTGATACAGCAAGGCGGACAGGATGCCCCAAATCACTAGCTTGGCTAGCGGACTGGTCAGACACGCTTTCACCTGACCGAAGCCTTCTTCCGAATCGAGCGACTTGTCCAATGCATAAAGCATGATGGCCAGGCTGACGAAGAGGATGACACCGGAAATACGGTGAAGAATGGACGTGTAAGCAGTGACTGGGAGTTTGATGGTCCTTAGGTCTAGGTTTACAGGTCGTTGGCTTTTCACGGCTTTTTTTTCACACTGAAGAGCCCCTAACAATCAGGGCAAAGTTGTTGGGGCGCGCACTGGTCAGGTACTCACCACCCAGGGAGTGACGACCCCCAAGAAAGCAGGCCCAAAAGCCCCTGGCGGTCGGTGGCCGAGTATAGACAGTTAGGCTACTAATGACAACGCGTTCACCTTCCCCTAATAGCGCATTGCACATATGGCGCAAAAGGCGTAAACGGCAGGCAATTTCGCGGAAAAAGTGCGGTTAAAGCCTTCTGGAGCAAGACTTTAGGCAAATTGACTTTCGGATTTATCTCACTATAGTGGTGCGGGCCCTGCGTGGGGGGTCTGTCTGATGATTTCAAGCATTAATAGGAGGCCACATGGCTGACAAAAAAGCGCAGTTGATCATCGAGGGCGCAGCCCCCGTCGAGCTGCCCATTTTAACCGGCACCGTTGGTCCCGATGTAATCGACGTACGGGGCCTGACGGCCACGGGCCGTTTCACCTTTGACCCAGGTTTCATGTCGACCGCCTCGTGCGAGTCGAAAATCACCTACATCGACGGCGACAACGGCATCCTGCTGCACCGCGGCTACCCGATCGAGCAACTGGCTGAAAAATCGGACTACCTGGAAACCTGCTACCTGCTGCTCAACGGCGAGCTGCCGACCGCAGAGCAAAAGGCCCAGTTCGTCAGCACCGTGAAGAACCACACCATGGTTCACGAGCAGTTGAAGACCTTCTTCAACGGCTTCCGTCGCGATGCCCACCCGATGGCCGTCATGTGCGGCGTTGTCGGCGCCCTCTCGGCCTTCTACCACGACTCCCTGGACATCAATAACCCCCAGCATCGCGAAATCTCCGCGATCCGCCTGGTGGCGAAGATGCCGACCCTGGCAGCCATGGTCTACAAGTACTCCATGGGCCAGCCCATGATGTACCCGCGCAACGACCTGACCTATGCAGAAAACTTCCTGCATATGATGTTCAACACCCCGTGCGAGATCAAACCGATCAGCCCGGTGCTCGCCAAGGCCATGGACCGGATCTTCATCCTCCATGCCGACCACGAGCAGAACGCCTCCACGTCCACCGTGCGCCTGGCCGGTTCCTCGGGTGCCAACCCGTTCGCCTGTATCGCCGCCGGCATCGCCGCACTCTGGGGCCCGGCCCACGGCGGTGCGAACGAAGCGGTACTGACCATGCTCGATGAAATCGGCGATGTCTCGAACATCGACAAGTTCATCGCCAAGGCCAAGGACAAGAACGATCCGTTCAAGCTGATGGGCTTCGGTCACCGGGTCTACAAGAACCGCGACCCCCGCGCCACCGTGATGAAGCAGACCTGTGACGAAGTGCTCAAGGAACTGGGGATCAAGAACGATCCGCAACTCGAACTGGCCATGCGCCTGGAAGAGATCGCCCTGACCGACCCGTACTTCATCGAGCGCTCGCTGTACCCGAACGTCGACTTCTACTCGGGGATCATCCTCAAGGCGATCGGCATTCCAACCAGCATGTTCACCGTGATCTTCGCCCTGGCGCGGACCGTCGGCTGGATCTCCCACTGGAAGGAAATGCTCTCCAGCCCGTACAAGATCGGCCGCCCGCGCCAGCTGTACACCGGCTACGAGTCGCGTGACATCACCCAGCTGGAAGACCGCAAGTAAGACCTGCCTTGCGATAGGTCCCAAGCTGCATTGAAACAGCCCCTGCTTCTTATATAAGAAGCAGGGGCTGTTTTGTTTGTGCCTCTTTTCATCTGATCCAGAAGCGGCATTGACAGATCCGACGCCATCGCGAGCAAGCTCGCTCCCACAATTGACCTGTTGTGAACACAGACCCCGCGCTCACTGGAGATCCCCTGTGGGAGCGAGCTTGCTCGCGATGACGGCAGCCCTGCCCCCCCTTAAACCCGGCACAAAAAAAATACCCCAGTCTCGACCGGGGTATCTCTTCATGCACTTATCGCTACATCAATGGTTAACCGCCCCGCTCGCCCCCAGGCCAGTCTGCGAACGCACGAACTGCGGGAAGAACAGCGCTCGTTCGTTTGCGCCTTCAGCCGACTTGTCGGTGATGGAGAAGAACCAGATGCCGACAAACGCAATGATCATCGAGAACAGCGCCGGGTACTCGTACGGGAAGATCGCCTTCTCGTGACCCATGATCTGTACCCAGATGGTCGGGCCGAGGATCATCAGGCCCACGGCACTGACCAGGCCCAGCCAGCCGCCAATCATGGCGCCACGAGTGGTCAGCTTCTTCCAGCACATCGAAAGCAGCAGTACCGGGAAGTTGCAGCTCGCCGCGATGGAGAACGCCAGGCCCACCATGAACGCGATGTTCTGCTTCTCGAACAGGATGCCCAGGCCGATCGCCAGCACCGCCAGGGCGATGGTGGTGATTTTCGAGACGCGAATCTCGTCCTTCTCGTTGGCCTTGCCTTTCTTGATCACGCTGGCATACAGATCATGGGACACCGCCGAGGCACCGGCCAGGGTCAGGCCCGCCACTACCGCCAGGATGGTGGCAAAGGCTACCGCCGAGATGAAGCCCAGGAAGATGCTGCCGCCCACGGCGTTGGCCAGGTGCACCGCCGCCATGTTGTTACCGCCCAGCAAGGCACCTGCCGCGTCCTTGAAGGCCGGATTGGTGCTGACCAGCAGGATCGCGCCGAAGCCGATGATAAAGGTCAGGATGTAGAAGTAACCGATGAAGCCGGTGGCATACAGCACGCTCTTGCGCGCTTCCTTGGCGTCGCTCACGGTGAAGAAGCGCATCAGGATGTGTGGCAGGCCAGCGGTACCGAACATCAGCGCCAGGCCCAGGGAGAAGGCCGAGATCGGATCCTTCACCAAGCCGCCGGGGCTCATGATCGCCTCGCCTTTAGGGTGAACCTTCACCGCTTCGGCAAACAACATGTTGAAGTCGAAGTTGACGTGCTTCATGACCATCAACGCCATGAACGAAGCACCCGACAGCAGCAAGACCGCCTTGATGATCTGCACCCAAGTAGTGGCCAGCATGCCGCCGAACAGCACGTAGAGGCACATCAGGATACCCACCAGGATCACCGCAACGTGGTAGTCCAGGCCGAACAGCAGCTGGATCAGCTTGCCGGCACCGACCATCTGCGCGATCAGGTAGAACGCCACCACCACCAGCGAGCCGCAGGCGGACAGACTGCGAATCTGGGTTTGCCCGAGGCGATAGGACGCCACGTCGGCAAAGGTGTATTTACCCAGGTTACGCAGACGTTCGGCGATCAGGAACAGGATGATCGGCCAGCCCACCAGGAAGCCGATGGAGTAGATCAGGCCGTCATAACCGGACGTGAACACCAACGCGGAAATACCCAGGAAGGACGCCGCCGACATGTAGTCGCCCGCGATTGCCAGGCCGTTCTGGAAGCCGGTGATCTTGCCGCCGGCCGCATAGTAGTCGGCCGCCGAGTTGTTTTTCTTGGACGCCCAGTAGGTGATATACAAAGTCGCGCCGACGAAGGCCACGAACATCAGGATAGCCGCGACGTTGAGGGGTTGCTTCTGCACGGCACCGGTCAGGGCGTCAGCCGCCCAGGCGCCCGGTGCGAACGCCGCGATGCTCAATAGAGCCAGTAGACGCCGGATCATTGCTGAGCCTCCTTGAGAATCGCATTGTTCAGGTCGTCGAACTCGCCGTTGGCGCGTCGCACGTAGATACCGGTCAGGACGAAGGCCGAGAGAATCAGGCCGACACCGATGGGAATACCCCAGGTGATGGTGGACTCAGGCGTGATCTTGGCCCCGAGAATGTGTGGCCCGTAGGCGATCAGAAGAATGAAGCCGGAATACAGACCAAGCATGATCGCCGAGAGAATCCAGGCGAACTTTTCCCTTTTTCTCACCAGCTCCTTGAAGCGCGGGCTGTTTTGAATCGAGAGGTAAATGCTGTCGTTCATTGTTTTTATCCTCGCAGCACAGATTTAATTGGAACGACTCTACTCTATGCGGCTCAAGGCCAGGTTCCAGACGACCTTAGTATTAGAACGACATGACGGTTTTGCCAGTTTTCCGCCAATTTTCGCAATTGCCTTGTGGGAGCGGGCTTGCTCGCGAATGCGGTGAGTCAGTCAACACATAGCCAATAGACAGATCGCATTCGCGAGCAAGCCCGCTCCCACAGGGGGATGTGCAACATTGGAAGCTTGCAGGCACAAAAAAACCGCATGACACAACGTCATGCGGTTTCGGAACAGTCAAACCAGGCTAATTACTTGCCGGTCCACTCCTTCACGCGGTCCGGGTGCTTGGCGACCCAGTCCTTGGCAGCGGCGTCCGGCTTGGCGCCTTCCTGGATCGCCAGCATGACTTCGCCGATCTCGTCTTTCGACGCCCACTGGAATTTCTTCAGGAACTCGGCCACTTCCGGGGCCTTGGTGCCCAGTTCCTTGCTGCCGATGCTGTTTACAGTCTCAGCCGCGCCGTAGACGCCTTTCGGGTCTTCCAGGAAGCGCAGTTTCCACTTGGCGAACATCCAGTGCGGCACCCAACCGGTGACCGCGATGGATTCGTTTTTCTTCTCGGCACGGGTCAGCTCGGCGATCATGCCGGCGCCGGAACTGGCCTTGAGTTGATAACCGGTCAGGTCGTAATCCTTGATCGCCTGTTCGGTCTTGAGCATCACGCCTGAACCGGCGTCGATGCCGACGATGCGCTTCTTGAAGGAGTCGTCGGTCTTGAGATCCTCGAGCGACTTGGCCTTGACGTACTCCGGCACGATCAGGCCGATTTTTGCGTCCTTGAAGTTGGGGCCGTAATCGACCACTTGATCCTTGTTCTTGGTCCAGTAGTCGCCGTGGGTCACCGGCAGCCAGGCCGACAGCATCGCATCGAGTTTGCCGGTGGCCACGCCTTGCCACATGATCCCGGTCGCGACCGCTTGCAGCTTCACGTCATAACCGAGTTTTTGCTTGATCACTTCGGCGGCCACGTGGGTGGTCGCGACGCTGTCGGACCAGCCGTCAACGTAACCGATGCTCAGGGTTTTGGTTTCGGCGCTGGCCAAGGTGGAACTGATGGCCAGTACCAGTGCGGCACCTGCGCCCAAGAGTCGTCGCATCTTCATCGTTACTTCCCCGAAAGTGCTGCGCCCGACGGATGCCGGACGGCGTCAACGTATAGTTATGATGCTCAGCGCCCCCATCACGCTCGCCCTCAAACCGGTCTGAACGCCAGTGGAGTACTGACAGGATCGATCATCAACCTGTGCCGCTCCTGAACCTGCTCTGTCTGCGACGTCGAAGCAACGAGAAACGACATCAGAACGCCAGCTACTGTTTCCAGGCAATTGCCGCCTCCTCACACGTGAGATTTGCTGTCCAAATCCGGCAAATGCCAGATAACTAGCCGCCACTGCGCATGACCGTGTATCGTCCCGCTACTATCGCGCCCCGTCCGTGCCTGTTTTGTGCCCATCATGGCACTTGGCTCCGCTTCGGTGGTCATAGGCTGCGAACTTCATTCGGCACCTTCCTCTAAGGGATCCAGTCATGCTCCGTTCCTTGCGCTTCGCTGCCCTCCTCGGCGGCCTTATCCTGAGTGCGTCCGCGCTGGCGGCAGATATTGACGCCGCCAGCTATGGCTACCCCTTGACCAACCCGTTCGAGGCGACCATCGCCACCACGCCGCCGGACCTGCGTCCGGAGCTGCCACTGATCGAAGACATCAATCAGGCGGACCACAGCCTGACCCTGCGCCCGGAACGCGAGTTCATCCTGCCGGACAACTTCTGGCCGGTTAAAAGCCTCACCTACCGCATGGCCACCCAGGACAAGCCCGCGCCACTGATCTTCCTGATCGCCGGCACTGGTGCGCGCTACGACAGCACCCTCAACGAATACCTCAAGCGCCTCTACTACAAGGCCGGCTACCACGTGGTGCAGCTGTCCTCGCCCACCAGTTTCGACTTCATGAGTGCCGCTTCGCGCTTTGCCACGCCGGGCATTTCCAAGGAAGACGCCGAGGACATGTACCGCGTGATGCAGGCCGTACGCGCGCAGAACCCCAAGCTGCCGGTGACCGAGTACTACCTGACCGGCTACAGCCTCGGCGCCCTGGATGCGGCCTTTGTCGCCCACCTGGACGAAACCCGGCGCAGCTTCAATTTCAAGAAAGTGCTGCTGCTGAACCCGCCGGTGAACCTCTATACCTCGATCACCAACCTGGACAAACTGGTCCAGACCGAGGTCAAGGGCATCAACAGCACCACGACCTTCTATGAACTGGTACTGAACAAGCTGACCCGTTACTTCCAGCAAAAAGGCTACATCGACCTCAACGACGCCCTGCTCTACGACTTCCAACAGTCCAAGCAGCACTTGAGCAATGAACAGATGGCGATGTTGATCGGCACCTCGTTCCGTTTTTCGGCGGCGGACATCGCGTTCACCTCGGACCTGATCAACCGTCGCGGCCTGATCATCCCACCCAAGTTCCCGATCACCGAAAGCACCAGCCTGACGCCGTTCCTCAAGCGTGCTCTGCAATGCGATTTCGACTGTTACCTCACCGAGCAGGTGATCCCGATGTGGCGCGCGCGCACCGACGGCGGCAGCCTGCTGCAACTGGTCGACCAGGTCAGCCTGTACGCGCTGAAGGATTACCTGCACGACAGCCCGAAGATTGCCGTCATGCACAATGCCGACGACGTCATTCTCGGCCCGGGCGACCTGGGCTTCCTGCGCAAGACCTTTGGCGATCGCCTGACGGTTTATCCACTGGGCGGCCACTGCGGCAACCTTAACTACCGCGTCAACAGCGACGCCATGCTGGAGTTTTTCCGTGGCTAAATATCTGCTGCTTATCGCTGCGTTAATGAGTGCGGGCATGGTCCACGCCGACAACAGCAAAGCCAATGCGCCTGTGGTGGTGGATTCGGACGGCTTCAAGGAACCGCTGACCAAACTCAAGTTCAACCCGGGGCTGGACCAGCGCGAGTTCGAGCGCTCGACCCTCAACGCGTTGAACGTCTATGACCCGCTGGAATCCTGGAACCGCCGGGTCTATCACTTCAACTACCGCTTCGACCAATGGGTCTTCCTGCCCGTCGTCGATGGCTATCGCTACATTACTCCCGGCTTCGTGCGCACCGGGGTCAGCAATTTCTTCAACAACCTGGGGGACGTGCCGAACCTGATGAACAGCCTGCTGCAATTCAAGGGCAAGCGTTCAATGGAAACCACGGCGCGGCTGCTGCTCAACACCACTGTGGGCATCGCCGGCCTGTGGGACCCGGCCACCGCCATGGGCCTGCCACGCCAGAGCGAAGACTTCGGCCAGACCCTCGGCTTCTATGGCGTGCCAGGCGGCGCGTATTTCGTACTGCCGATCTTCGGCCCGTCGAACCTGCGCGACACCTCGGGCCTGCTGGTGGACTACACGGCCGAATCGGCGATCAACTTCCTCAACGTCGCCGAAGTCAGCTCCAACCACCCGGAACTGCTGCTCCTGCGCGGCGTGGACAGGCGCTACCAGACCAGCTTCCGCTATGGCCAACTGAACACGCCGTTCGAGTATGAAAAGGTGCGGTACGTGTACACCGAGTCGCGCAAGTTGCAGATCGCCGAGTAACCCAACGCCTGATGCAAATCCACCTGTGGGAGCGGGCTTGCTCGCGAATGCGGTGTACCAGTTGACGAATATGCCACCTGATACATCGCATTCGCGAGCAAGCTCGCTCCCACAGTTGTCTTGTATTTCCAGTCTTAGCCTTTCAGCGCTTTCCAAACCTTGCCGACCACCATCACCCCCGCCAACACCGCCGCCCCTGCAACAATCCCCGCCACGGCATTGAGCAACGTCGGCACGATAAACCCGGCACCACCGGCACTGGCCGTCACGCCTTCGATCCAGTGATGCACCACTGGCACGCCATGGGTCAGGATGCCACCGCCCACCAGGAACATCGCCGCGGTGCCGATCACCGACAGGCCTTTCATCATGTAGGGTGCCGCACTCAGGATCGCACCACCGATGCTTTTGGCGGCCTGGCCTGGCTTGTGCGTCAACCAGAGTCCCAGGTCATCGAGCTTGACGATCCCGGCCACCAGGCCATAGACGCCAATGGTCATGACGATGGCGATGCCCGACAGGACGATCACCTGCTGGGTCAGTGCTGCGTCAGCGACAGTGCCGAGGGTGATGGCGATGATTTCGGCCGAGAGGATGAAGTCGGTGCGTACCGCGCCCTTGATCTTGTCCTTTTCAAAGGCCACCAGATCGACCGCCGGATCAGCCACCGCCTCGACCAGTTGCGCATGTTCGGCCTGGTCCTCGGCCTTGCTGTGAAGGAACTTGTGGGCGAGTTTTTCGAACCCTTCGAAACACAAATAGGCGCCGCCCACCATCAACAAGGGCGTCACCAACCACGGGACGAAGGCGCTGATCGCCAGCGCCGACGGCACCAGGATCAATTTGTTGATGAACGACCCCTTGGCCACCGCCCACACCACTGGCAGCTCCCGCTCGGCACGCACACCCGACACTTGCTGGGCATTGAGCGCCAGGTCATCGCCAAGCACGCCGGCGGTTTTCTTGGCGGCCATCTTGGTCATCAGCGCGACATCGTCGAGTACGGTGGCGATGTCGTCGATCAGTACCAGCAAACTGCTTCCAGCCATGGAGAGGGCTCCTTGAATAATAATGCCGCGCAGCATACCGCGAGCCGTAGCGCCTTGGGGCATTCTTGAGCGCCGCGCGAAGCCGGTGCTACCATGCGCCACCGCCAGAACAGGCAAGGAACCCCTGGGTTTATGAGCACAATCCGCGAGCGCAACAAAGAATTGATCCTGCGTGCCGCCAGCGAAGAATTTGCCGACAAGGGCTTCGCCGCGACCAAGACCAGCGACATCGCGGCCAAGGCAGGCCTGCCCAAACCCAACGTCTACTACTACTTCAAATCCAAGGAAAACCTCTACCGCGAGGTGCTGGAAAGCATCATCGAGCCGATTCTCCAGGCCTCGACACCGTTCAATGCCGACGGCGTGCCCGGCGAGGTGCTGAGCCACTACATCCGCTCCAAGATCCGCATCTCCCGCGACCTGCCCTTCGCCTCGAAAGTCTTCGCCAGCGAAATCATGCACGGCGCCCCCCACCTGAGCCCCGACCTGGTGGAACAACTCAACGCCCAGGCCCGGCACAACATCGACTGCATCCAGACCTGGATCGACCGCGGCCAGATCGCCCCTATCGACCCCAACCACCTCATGTTCAGCATCTGGGCCGCCACCCAGACCTATGCCGACTTCGACTGGCAGATCAGCGCCGTGACCGGCAAGGCGAAGCTGGATGAAGCGGATTACGAAGCGGCGGCGCAGACGATCATTCGGTTGGTGTTGAAGGGGTGTGAGCCAGACTGATAGCCCGACACTGGTTCCGATGACGAGCACAAACTGTGTGAACACCGCAAATCCCCTGTGGGAGCGGGCTTGCTCGCGAAGGGCGCAACTCGATTTCAAGTCAAACCCAGATAGCATCCCACAGTGGATACTCGCCAAGTCGTTTCACTAAGCGTGCCCGCAGTGGGTTGGCGACAACGTAGCGAGCGAGCTTGATCAAATTGTCTTCCCTTCGCAAAGCTCGGTCATGGTAGCCCTGCTGCCATAGGCTACCAACCCTGTTGTCCGCCTCATTGACTGCCTTGGCACTTACAGATTTCATCTGACACATCAACTCCCCCAAAGACCCCTGATGCAGTTGAATCAACCAATGAAAATGATCAGGCATGACGACAAAGGCCAGGGAGTCTGCAAAGACTTGCTCTTGTATCTGCCTGAACTGACGGATAACTATCCTACCCAAGCCATAGTCTTTGAAGACAGGCTCGCGCTTCAGCGTGTTGGCTGTCAGTAGGTAGATGCGGTTTTGCTCCGCATAGCGACCGATACGCAGACAGTACGAAGCTGAGTATGCTGGCATTCCATAGCCTCCTTTCTTAGTAAGTCCTGAAAGGCTAGCGGCGGGAAGCAAAAATCAGGGTCAGACTTTTAGCTGGATGTGTCTGGACGATTGCTTTCGCGAGCAAGCCCGCTCCCACAGGGCTTTGCAGTGTTCGAACATTTTGTGTCCTTCATCCCCCCTCGGAGCGAGCTTGCTCGCGATGGCGCCAGTCCATTCACCCCAAAATCAAGCAACCACCCCCACATCCGCCCTCAACTGCAACGCCTCCACCGCCCTGACCGCCACCTGCTCATCCACATCCGAAACATCACCACTGACACCAATCGCCCCCAGCACCCTGCCGTCCTGATCCCTGATCAATACCCCACCCGGGGCCGGTACGACGTTGCCCTGCCCCAACCCATTCAAAGCGGCAAAGAACGCCGGGCGTTGTTGGGCATCCTGAGCGAGCAGGCGCGAGCCTTTGCCCAGGGCGATGGCGCCCCAGGCCTTGCCGATGGCTATCTGCGGGCGAAGCAGGCTGGCGCCGTCTTCGCGCTGCAAGGCGATCAGGTGTCCGCCACTGTCCAGGACCGCGACGGTCAAGGGTGCAGCGCTGATTTCACGACCGGCGGCAAGGGCTTGCCCGGCCAGGTTGACGGCGATTTTCAAGGTTAGAACGCTCATGGGTGCTGTCCTTCTTTTGTTATGGAAAAGCCTTGCGGCTTCACTTTCAGAAAAACCGAACCCACAAATAGAACACAACACTAAATAGTTTTGTATACAATAATTTTCACAAATCGCCTAAATCGCTGGAAAACAGCAGCAAAACCTGACCTTCCGACGAATGAAACAGGTGCTTGAGGAAATGGATTGACCTGCGTCGTTCGCCATGAATACACTCCGCACAAAGCCACTTGTATACAATTACAAAACGTAAGAGGCACAAAACCATGAGCAAAATGAGAGCAATCGAAGCCGCCGTTCTGGTGATGCGCCGTGAAGGCGTGGACACGGCCTTCGGCATCCCGGGTGCCGCGATCAACCCGCTGTACTCCGCCCTGCAGAAGGTGGGTGGCATCGATCACGTCCTCGCTCGCCACGTTGAAGGCGCCTCGCACATGGCCGAGGGTTACACCCGGACCAAGGCCGGCAATATCGGTGTGTGCATCGGCACTTCGGGCCCGGCCGGCACCGATATGGTGACCGGGCTCTACAGCGCTTCGGCCGATTCGATCCCGATTCTGTGCATCACCGGGCAAGCCCCCCGCGCCCGAATGCACAAGGAAGACTTTCAGGCTGTGGATATCACCAGCATCGTCAAACCCGTGACCAAGTGGGCAACCACCGTGCTCGAGCCGGGCCAGGTGCCGTATGCCTTCCAGAAGGCGTTCTTCGAAATGCGCTCCGGCCGCCCGGGCCCGGTGCTGATCGACCTGCCGTTCGATGTGCAGATGGCCGAGATCGAGTTCGACATCGACGCCTATCAACCGCTGCCGCTGGCCAAACCCGCGGCCAACCGCGTGCAGATCGAGAAAGCCCTGGCGATGCTCAATCAGGCTGAGCGTCCATTGCTGGTGGCCGGCGGCGGCATCATCAACGCCGATGCCAGCGACCTGCTGGTGGAGTTCGCCGAACTGACCGGTATCCCGGTCATCCCCACCTTGATGGGCTGGGGCACCATTCCCGACGATCATCCGCAGATGGTCGGCATGGTCGGCCTGCAAACGTCCCATCGCTACGGCAATGCGACCTTGCTCAAGTCGGATGTGGTGCTGGGCGTTGGTAACCGCTGGGCCAACCGTCACACCGGTTCGGTGGACGTCTACACCGAAGGCCGCACGTTCATTCACGTGGACATCGAGCCGACCCAGATCGGCCGCGTCTTCACCCCTGACCTGGGCATCGTTTCCGACGCCGCCTCGGCCTTGACGGTGTTCATCGAAGTGGCCCGCGAATGGCAAGCCGCCGGCAAGCTGAAAAACCGCAGCGCCTGGCTGCAGGACTGCCAGCAACGCAAGGCCAGCCTGCAGCGCAAGACCCACTTCGACAACGTGCCGGTCAAGCCACAGCGGGTGTACGAAGAAATGAACCAGGTGTTCGGCAAGGACACCTGCTACGTCAGCACCATCGGCCTGTCACAGATCGCCGGGGCGCAGTTCCTCCACGTCTACAAGCCACGCCACTGGATCAACTGCGGCCAGGCCGGCCCCTTGGGCTGGACCATTCCGGCGGCGCTGGGGGTGGTCAAGGCGGATCCGAGCCGCAAGGTCGTGGCGCTGTCGGGCGACTATGATTTCCAGTTCATGATCGAAGAGCTGGCGGTGGGTGCGCAGTTCAAGCTGCCCTACATCCATGTGGTGGTGAACAATTCCTACCTGGGTCTGATTCGCCAGGCCCAGCGCGGGTTCGACATGGATTATTGCGTGCAACTGTCCTTCGACAACCTCAACGCGCCGGAACTCAACGGCTATGGCGTGGACCACGTTGCCGTGGCCGAAGGCCTTGGGTGCAAGGCGCTGCGGGTGTTCGAACCGGCCGGTATCCAACCGGCGCTGCGCCAGGCCCAAGCGATGATCGAGGAGTTCAAGGTGCCGGTGATCGTCGAGATCATCCTGGAGCGGGTGACCAACATCTCCATGGGCACCGAGATCAACGCCGTCAATGAGTTTGAAGACTTGGCGCTTGTGGGCAACGATGCACCGACCGCCATTTCGTTGCTCGATTGACCCCCGGTGTGGGAGCGGGCTTGCTCGCGAAGACGGTTTCAGTTCCAACAAAGATGTCGGCTGACACACCGTTTTCGCGAGCAAGCCCGCTCCCACAAAGGATGCGTTCACAATATTCACAGGAGACCACCATGCCGCGTTTCGCCGCCAACCTGTCCATGCTGTTCACCGAGCAGGATTTCCTCGCCCGTTTCGAAGCCGCCGCCAAGGCCGGCTTCAGTGGGGTCGAATACCTGTTCCCCTATGACTACAGCTCCGCCGAACTCAAGGCCTTGCTCGACGCCAACGGCCTGACCCAAGTGCTGTTCAACCTGCCGGCCGGCGACTGGGCCAAGGGCGAGCGCGGCATTGCCTGCCTGCCGGACCGGGTCGAGGAGTTCCGCGCCGGTGTCGACCTGGCCATCGCCTACGCCCAGGTGCTGGGCAACACGCAGGTCAACTGCCTGTCGGGGATTCGTCCGCAGAACTGCAGTGAAACCCTGGTGGAGAAAACCTTCGTCGCCAACCTGAAATACGCCGCCGAAAAGTTGCAGGCCAAAGGCATCAAGCTGGTGATGGAAGCCATCAATACCCGCGACATTCCAGGCTTCTACCTGAACAACACCGCCCAGGCCTTGTCGATCCGTGAGCAGGTGGGCAGCGCCAACCTGTTCCTGCAATACGACATCTACCACATGCAGATCATGGAAGGTGACCTGGCCCGGACCCTGTCGGCACACCTGGGCGAGATCAACCATGTGCAACTGGCCGACAACCCGGGCCGCAACGAGCCAGGTACGGGGGAAATCAACTACCGCTTCCTGTTCGAACACTTGGACCGTATCGGCTACCAGGGTTGGGTCGGCTGTGAATACAAGCCGCTGACCACCACCGAAGCCGGCCTGGGCTGGCTGAAAACCCATAACGCGATCTGACCCGGATCTTTCCTTGTGGGAGCGGGCTTGCTCGCGAAAGCGGTGGGCCAGACAACACATCTGTGACTGATACACCGCTTTCGCGAGCAAGCCCGCTCCCACAGAAAAGCAGTTTTCCATTTGCCTGAAGTAGCAAAAAAACAAGAGGATTTTCCCATGGCTAAAATCGGATTCATCGGCACCGGCATCATGGGCCACCCCATGGCACTGAACCTGCAAAAGGCCGGCCACAGCCTGTTCCTGTCCCAGCACCACGACGCGGCTCCGGCCGACCTGCTGGCCGGTGGCGCGGTGGCGTTGGCCAACCCGAAGGAAGTGGCCCAGGAAGCCGAGTTCATCATCGTCATGGTCCCGGACACGCCGCAGGTCGACGACGTACTGTTCCGCGCCGACGGCGTGGCGGCGGGCGTGGGCGCGGGCAAGGTGGTGATCGACATGAGTTCGATCTCCCCCACCGCCACCAAGGCGTTCGCGGCGAAGATCAATGAAAAAGGCGCGCAGTACCTCGATGCCCCGGTCTCCGGTGGTGAAGTCGGTGCCAAGGCTGCGACCCTGAGCATCATGGTCGGTGGCGACAACGCCGCCTTCGAGCGCGCCCTGCCACTGTTCCAGGCCATGGGCAAGAACATCACCCTGGTGGGCGGCAACGGCGATGGCCAGACCGCCAAAGTGGCGAACCAGATCATCGTCGCCCTGAACATCCAGGCGGTGGCCGAAGCGTTGTTGTTCGCCGCGAAAAACGGTGCCGACCCGGCCAAGGTCCGTGAAGCACTGATGGGCGGTTTCGCCTCGTCGAAGATCCTCGAAGTGCACGGTGAACGCATGATCAAGGGCACCTTCGACCCGGGCTTCCGCATCAGCCTGCACCAGAAGGACCTGAACCTGGCCCTGCAAGGCGCCAAGGAACTGAACATCAACCTGCCCAACACCGCCAACGCCCAACAAGTGTTCAGCACCTGCGCGGCCATTGGCGGCAGCAACTGGGATCACTCGGCGCTGATCAAGGGGTTGGAGCATATGGCCAATTTCTCGATTCGCGACAACTGAACCACCATAAAACCCTGTGGGAGCGGGCTTGCTCGCGAAAGCAATCGACCTGTCACTGAAGTATTGACTGACACACCGCTTTCGCGAGCAAGCCCGCTCCCACAAGTGATCGAGTCGCCTCGTCTAACAACAAAAATTCCGGGAGCCCGCCATGTCGGTCGATCCGCAACAACTGCTGCGCGAGCTGTTTGCCACAGCCATCGACGCGGCCCATCCGCACCACGTCCTTGAACACTACCTGCCCAGCGACCGCAGCGGCCGGGTGATCGTCATTGGCGCCGGCAAGGCCGCGGCGGCCATGGCGCAAGTGGTCGAGCGCTGCTGGCAGGGTGAAGTGTCCGGCCTGGTGGTGACCCGCTACGGCCATGGCGCGCCCTGCCAGAAAATCGAAGTGGTGGAAGCCGCCCACCCGGTGCCCGACGCCGCAGGCCTGGCCGTGGCCCAGCGAGTACTGGGGCTGGTGAGCAATCTCAGCGAAGACGACCGGGTGATCTTTCTCTTGTCCGGCGGCGGCTCCGCCCTGCTCGCCTTGCCCGCCGAAGGCATCACCCTGGCCGACAAGCAATCGATCAACAAAGCCTTGCTCAAGTCCGGCGCGACCATCGGCGAGATGAATTGCGTACGCAAGCACCTCTCGGCGATCAAGGGCGGGCGCCTGGGCAAGGCCTGCTGGCCGGCGACGGTATACACCTACGCGATTTCCGATGTGCCGGGTGACCTGGCCACGGTCATCGCATCCGGCCCCACGGTGGCCGACCCCAGCACATCGGCCGAAGCCCTGGCGATTCTCCAGCGCTACCACATCGATGTGCCGGCGTCGGTACGCGACTGGCTGCACAGTCCAGCGTCGGAAACCGTCAAGCCCGGCGACCCGAGCCTGGCGCGCAGCCACTTTCAATTGATCGCCCGTCCCCAGCAATCCCTGGAAGCCGCAGCGGTGAAGGCTCGCCAAGCCGGTTTCAGCCCGTTGATCCTCGGCGACCTGGAAGGCGAATCCCGAGAGGTGGCGAAAGTCCATGCCGGCATCGCCCGGCAAATCGCCCTGCACGGCCAGCCGCTGGCGGCACCGTGCGTGATTCTCTCCGGCGGCGAAACCACCGTCACCGTGCGCGGCGATGGCCGTGGCGGGCGCAATGCCGAATTCCTGCTGAGCCTGACCGACAGCCTCAAGGGCTATCCCGGCATTTATGCACTGGCTGGCGACACCGACGGCATCGACGGTTCCGAAGACAACGCCGGCGCCCTCATGACCCCGGACAGCTATCGCCGCGCCACCGAACTGGGCCTGTGCGCCAGCGACGAGTTGGATAACAACAATGGCTACGGCTACTTCGCCGCCCTGGATGCGCTGATCGTCACCGAACCGACCCGCACCAACGTCAACGACTTTCGCGCCATCCTGATCCTCGAGAACCCCAAACATGACGCCTGATAAAAAGGTCAAGATCCTCGCGACCCTCGGTCCCGCCACCCGTGGCATCGATGACATCCGCGAGCTGGTACAGGCCGGCGTGAACATCTTCCGCCTGAACTTCAGCCACGGCGACCACGCCGACCACGCCCAGCGCTACCAGTGGATTCGTGACGTCGAGCAGCAGCTCAATTACCCCCTGGGCATCCTGATGGACCTGCAAGGCCCGAAGCTGCGGGTTGGTCAATTCGCCGACGGCAAGGTCCTGCTGCAACGGGGCCAGGCCCTGCGCCTGGACCTGGACCCGACGCCGGGTGATCAACGCCGGGTCAACCTGCCCCACCCGGAAATCATCGCGGCCCTGGAGCCCGGCATGCACCTGCTGCTGGACGACGGCAAGTTGCGCCTGCGCGTGACCGCCAGGCACTGCGACGCCATCGACACCGAAGTGCTCAACGGCGGCGAGCTGTCGGACCGCAAAGGCGTGAACGTGCCCCAGGCCATGCTCGATTTGAGCCCGTTGACCGCCAAGGACCGGCGCGACCTGAGTTTCGGCCTGGAACTGGGCGTGGACTGGGTAGCGTTGTCGTTCGTGCAGCGGCCCGAGGACATCCGCGAGGCTCGCGCGCTGATCGGCAACAAGGCGTTCCTGATGGCGAAGATCGAGAAGCCGTCGGCGGTGACCCAACTGCGGGAAATCGCCGAATTGAGCGACGCGATCATGGTCGCCCGCGGCGACCTGGGGGTCGAAGTCCCGGCCGAAAGCGTGCCGCAAATTCAGAAAAACATCATTGGCACCTGCCGCGCCCTGGGCAAACCGGTGGTGGTGGCCACCCAGATGCTCGAGTCGATGCGCTTTTCCCCGGCGCCCACCCGCGCCGAAGTCACTGACGTTGCCAACGCCGTGGCCGAAGGGGCTGATGCAGTGATGCTGTCGGCGGAAACCGCTTCAGGGGATTACCCCCTTGAAGCCGTGCAGATGATGAGCAAGATCATCCGCCAGGTGGAAAACGGTCCCGACTACCAGGCGCAGTTGGACGTCAGCCGACCGAAAGCCGAAGCCACAGTGTCGGACGCCATCAGCTGCGCGATCCGGCGCATCAGCGGCATCCTGCCGGTGGCGGTGCTGGTGAACTACAGCGAATCCGGCAGCTCCAGCCTGCGCGCGGCGCGGGAACGGCCGACGGTGCCGATCCTCAACCTCACGCCGAACCTGCAGGCCGCCCGCCGCCTGACGGTGGCCTGGGGCGTGCACTCGGTGGTCAATGATCGGTTGAAGCAGGTGGACGAAGTCTGTTCCACCGCCCTGGAAATCGCCCAGGCCCAAGGCATGGCCCAGCGTGGCGATACCTTGCTGATCACCGCGGGCGTACCGTTCGGGCAGCCGGGGTCGACCAATTCGCTGCGCATCGAGACGTTGATCTAGCTGCCCGGTAGGAGCTGCCGAGCGAAGCGAGGCTGCGATCTCTTGATCTTGATCTTTCGCCCTCAAATTCAACTGCCAGGGGAAAGATCGCAGCCTCGCTCCGCTCGACAGCTCCTACGAATGTGGATGTACCGCCTGATGTCTTTTGACACCCACTGCCCCGACTGGGCCACCGCCCTGCTCAACGGCTTCAGCCAAGTCTTTCTCCAGCGCCATCCGCTGTGCGGCCTGCTGTGCCTGTTGGCGATTCTGCTCACGGCGCCCGCCCTGTTCGGCGGCGCGTTGCTCGGCGGGGTGGCCGGGTTGCTGACGGCCCAGCGACGCGGTTACCCCAAGGCCGACCGGCAAGCCGGACTGTTCAGCTACAACGGCATTCTGCTGGGCTTGTTGCTGAGCCTTGCGTTGCCCTGGTCCGTCCTGTTGCCACCGTTGATCATCGCCGCAGGTGGCCTCAGCGCGATGCTCACCCAGCAATGGCTCAAGCGCACCCGAGGCCCTCGCTGCCTGCCCGCCTACACCGCGCCCTTTGTCGGGCTGGCTTGGCTGCTGATGGGATTCACCCTGCCGCCGCCTCTCGCCACCTCGATTGAAATGACCCTGCCCAACCTGCTGGGCGCTCATTTGAGCGGGCTGGGCCAGGTCATGTTTCTCGGCCATCCAGTGGCCGGTGCGCTGATCGCCGCCGGGCTGCTGCTGGCCAACCGGCGCGCCGGCGCTTGGGCATTGTTCGCTTCTGCCGTCGGCCTGGCCTTCACCTTGTCGCAGCATGAAAACGCAACCGCCCTGTCCGGGCTGGGCGGCTACAACCCGGTATTGGTGGCGCTGGCCCTCAGCCAACAGCGCCGCCCATGGCTGCCGCTGATGGGCATCGTCCTGGCAATCATGCTCACGCCAGGCTTTACCGCTCTCGGCCTGCCTGCCCTGACAGCGCCGTTCATCCTCGCCTGCTGGCTGATCCAGGCCACCGGCCGGGCGTGGCGTCAGGCCAGCCTCGAGATCGCGCCTTGCGCTGTACGGGGCAATCACCCTAGGCTTCGCTGATTCCGGTTCAGGCGAAAGTTATGCAAAGCAGCGACAACTGGCGTGAACGCCTCTACGTGATCATTTTCCAGACCGACACCGTGGCCGGCCGGCGCTTCGACAGCACCCTGCTGTTGATCATCCTCGCCAGCCTGGTGATCGTGATGCTCGACAGCATCGACAGCGTGCACAAGAACTATGCGGCCCTGCTGGCGGCTATCGAGTGGGGTTTCACGTTCATCTTCATCGTCGAGTACGGCCTGCGCCTGTACTGCTCGCCCAAGCCGTTGCGCTATGCCTTCAGTTTCTACGGCCTGGTGGATCTGCTGGCGATCGTGCCGGGGATCCTGGCGCTGTACTACAGCGATGCCCAATACCTGCTGATCGTTCGGATCATCCGCATGCTGCGGATTTTCCGAGTACTCAAACTCAGCCCTTACCTCAAGCAAGCCAACTACCTGATGGCGGCGCTGCGCGGGAGCAAGCAGAAAATCATCGTGTTCCTGGTCAGCGTCTCGACCCTGGTCACCGTCTTCGGCACGCTGATGTACGTCATCGAAGGCCCCGAGCACGGCTTCACCAGCATCCCCAAGGGCATCTATTGGGCTATCGTGACACTGACCACCGTAGGCTTCGGCGACATCGTGCCCAAGACGCCCCTGGGCCAAGTGGTGTCGTCCCTGGTGATGATCACCGGTTACTCGATCATCGCCGTGCCAACGGGTATTTTCACGGCTGAACTGGCCACGGCCATGCGCGGTGACCAGCTCAAGCACGATTGCCCGGTGTGCAGCAAAAACAACCACGACCACGGCGCCGCTTTCTGCTCCCGTTGTGGCAATGCACTGTTTAAGAAATTGGAATAAGCAAAGCACTTTTTGATGCTTGAAGGTCTATAGGCTTGCAGCTAGTGTGCCGGCTAATTGCCCGGAACCCCCGTTCAAATAAAAAGGAATTCGTAAGTGAAGAACTTCTTTGGCGCCTCCCTTCTCGCCGCTGGCCTGACCTTCGGCAGTCTGGCCCACGCCGCCCCGACCCTGCTTAACGTTTCCTACGACGTCATGCGCGATTTCTACAAGGACTACAACGCAGCCTTCCAGAAGCACTGGCAGGCCGAGCACAACGAAAACATCACCGTGCAAATGTCGTTCGGCGGCTCCAGCAAGCAAGCGCGCTCGGTGATCGACGGGCTGCCGGCGGATGTCATTACCATGAACATGGCCACCGACATCAACGCCCTGGCGGACAATGGCAAACTGGTGCCCGATAACTGGGTCACCCGCCTGCCAAACAACAGCGCGCCGTTCACCTCGGCGACGGTATTCATCGTGCGCAAAGGCAACCCGAAAGCGCTGAAAGACTGGCCCGACCTGCTCAAGGACGGCGTGCAGGTGATCGTGCCCAACCCGAAAACCTCCGGCAACGGTCGCTACACCTACCTCTCGGCCTGGGGTTACGTGCTGAAAAATGGCGGTGACGAGAACAAGGCCAAGGCCTTCGTCGGCAAACTGTTCAAGCAGGCGCCGGTCCTGGACACTGGCGGTCGCGCCGCGACAACCACCTTCATGACCAACCAGATCGGCGACGTGCTGGTGACCTTTGAAAACGAGGCGGAAATGATCGCCCGCGAGTTCGGCCGCGACCAGTTCGAAGTGATCTACCCAAGCGTTTCCGCCGAAGCCGAGCCACCGGTCAGCGTGGTCGACAAAGTCGTCGAGAAGAAAGGCTCCCGCGAAGCCGCCGAGGCCTACCTCAAGTACCTGTGGTCGCCCGAAGGCCAGGAAATCGCCGCCGCCAACTACCTGCGCCCACGGGACCCGGCAGTACTGGCCAAATACACCGACCGCTTCCCGAAAGTGGACTTCCTGTCCGTGGAAAAAACCTTCGGCGACTGGCGCACGGTGCAGAAGACCCACTTCAATGACGGTGGGATTTTCGACCAGATCTATAGCGGCCAGTAAGAAAACAAATGAGTCATGCGCGGCCCTGTGGCGAGGGGATTTATCCCCGCTGGGCTGCGCAGCAGTCCTAAAATCGGACACTGCTGTGTTTCAGACAAATCGCGTCGGCTGCATTTGGGGCTGCTTCGCAGCCCAACGGGGATAAATCCCCTCGCCACAAAGACAGCGCCAGCGCGCTCCCGATGCGTTCATCATCAACCGCAAGCATGTCTGATATCAGCCGCAAAGCCTGTTCCTGAGCCCTACAAGTCTTTAGCCTCGCGCCATCCTTTCAATTGATCGATGAGATTGCCATGAGTGCTCATTCACCCACCTCGCCCGGCAGCACCCTGACCCGCGGCATGGTCCTGCTCTTCGCCTTCTGCTGCGGCGCCATTGTCGCCAACATCTACTACGCCCAACCCATCATCGAACTGATCGCACCCGATGTCGGCCTGAGCAGCACCATGGCCAGCCTGATCGTCTCGCTGACCCAGATCGGTTATGCCCTGGGCCTGTTTTTCCTCGTACCGTTGGGTGACTTGCTGGAGAACCGGCGGCTGATGATTCTCACCACGCTGGTGGCGATTGCCAGCCTGTTGGGAGCGGCGTTCACCGACCAGCCGAATGTGTTCCTGCTGGTCTCGCTGCTGGTGGGATTCAGTTCGGTGTCGGTGCAAGTCCTGATTCCGCTGGCCGCGCACCTGGCACCGGAGGAATCCCGGGGGCGGGTCGTCGGTGGGATCATGGGCGGCCTGCTGCTCGGGATCCTGCTGGCGCGGCCAGTCTCCAGCGTCGTGGCCGATCACTTCGGCTGGCGGGCCATGTTCATCATCGCCGCCGCGTTGATGGCCGCGATCAGCATCGTCCTGGCGCTGACCGTGCCCAAGCGCCAGCCCGACCATAGCGCCTCTTATGGCCAACTGCTGGGTTCACTCGGCACCCTGCTGCGCCAACAACCGCTGTTGCGCCAACGGGCATTCTACCAAGCCTGTATGTTCGCCACGTTCAGTCTGTTCTGGACTGCCGTGCCGCTGGAGCTGTCACGCAACCATGGCCTGTCCCAGACTGAAATCGCCTTATTCGCCCTGGTCGGCGCCATCGGTGCCATCGCCGCGCCCATCGCCGGGCGCCTGGCGGATGCCGGCCATACCCGCAACGCCTCGCTGCTGGCGATGCTGTTCGCCAGCCTGAGTTTCCTGCCGGCGTTCATCCATCCGCTCTACAGCGTGATCGGCCTGGCGGTGACCGGCGTGGTCCTGGACTTCTGCGTGCAGATGAACATGGTCCTGGGCCAGCGCACCATCTACGCCCTCGATGCCAAGAGTCGCAGCCGGCTGAACGCGCTGTACATGACCAGCATCTTCGTCGGCGGCGCCTTCGGTTCATCGATTGCCAGTGCGGTGTACGAGCACGGCGGCTGGTTGTGGGTGGTGATCGTCGGCAGCGCCTTCCCGCTGTTGGCCTTGCTGCGCTTCTTGAGTGCCTCGCGCAAGCCGTCCCTGGCCACGGCCTGAAACCCCACCCATAAAAAATGCCCGGTCGCTCGAGGCGACCGGGCATTTTTTATGGAGCGGTCAAATCCGCACGTTGCCACGCGGCCCGGCAATCGCCCAGATGATCAGGCCCAGGACCGGTAGCAGCAGGATCAGCAGCACCCAGAGAATTTTCATCCCGGTTTCCGCGCCACTCTTGAGCACATTGATGATCGCCCAGATATCGAGCGCCAGGATAATCAGGCCGACCAGGCCGTTGAAGGTGGAACCCATGGTGTCGCTCCCAAATGGTGATAGGCACCCTTAGGATAGCGGGCCCCAGGCAAGGGTTCCGTTTTATTGCTTCAGACGTGGACCGCGACCTTGAGAGCTTCCAAGGCCGGCGCGGCGGCGACGCCGACTTCGGCACACAGTTCCAGCACCCGCGGCACATCGTTGCCGTACACCAGCACCATTTGCATTTCATCGTCGAGCAACTGGCTGAAGTTCATCAGCACGTAACCGCCGTTTTCCTTGTTCAGGCTGCTCATCTGTATCTGGATGCGGTTGAGCGCGGCCAGGGCTTCGGTTTTCGCCAGCTGCTTGGGCTTGAGATTGAACGCTACGCCAGGGCCGAACGAGGCGACGATCTGTTCGAACAGGTCCACGTAGGTGTCGGCCTGGAACAGCACGGTGTCCGGCAGGCTGCCCACCACCACCCACTCACCCAACGGGATCGGGAACGTGTCGTCGTAGTTGATATCGGGGTTGGCGGCCAGGAACGCCGTCGGATCGGCGTAGGCCTGGGCCGCTTCGTCAGCGATTTTCACGATGTCCGCCTCGCCGAGGCAGCCGGAGCTGATTTTGCCGATGAGTTCGATGAGGGCGGCTTTCATGGGGGTGAATCCTGTGGCGAAGGGTGTTTTGAGGGCGGGCAGGATAGCGCATCACAACGGTCGAGTCAGGAACCTGTGGTCCCGGAGCTTTTGTGGCGAGGGGATTTATCCCCGCTGGGCTGCGAAGCAGCCCCAAAGACAGCTTGCCACACCGAGTTGTCAGGTTTTAGGGCCGCTTCGCGCCCCAGCGGGGATAAATCCCCTCGCCACAAGAGCAACGTCACTCCAGGATCACGGCCCCGGATGAAGATCAGGCCAACATCTTTTCCAACTGCGCCGTGGTGTCCACCGCGCCCATGGTCCTGGCGGCATCGAGGGCCGAGACACCGTTGGCGTCCTTGGCTTTCGGGTCGGCACCTTTGCCGATCAGGTAGTCGACGATTTCCACCCGGTTGAACATCGCCGCCATCATCAAGGCAGTACGGCCATCGAAGGACGCGCCTTCCACTTGCGCGCCGCCGTCCACCAACGCCGAGACCACTGCCAGGTCGCCCTTGAATGCCGCACCGGCAATCGGGCTCTGGCCATTGTCGTTGCGGATTTCCGGATCGGCCTTGTGCTCCAGCAGCACTTTCACCGTTTCCACATGCCCGTGGTAAGCGGCCAGCATCAACAGGGTGTCGCCCTTGTGATTGCGCAGGTTGGGCGGCAAGCCCTTGCTCAGGAGCGCGGCCATCATGGCGGCGTCGCCCTGGCGTGCGACGTTGAACACCTGCTCGGCAAACTCGGCAGCCTCTTCCGGGGTCATCTGGCGGCTTGTATCGGACATGGGAAACTCCACTCGGTTCTTCGCAAAGCGGCTAGTTTCGCGAGGGCCCCGGGCGCTGTCATCCCTTTTTTCACTGTGCCCGCCATAGCCAGAATCAATAACGCAATTGTCCGTCATGAATCCGCACCGCGAGTTGCCGGTCCACCCGCACGTACGTATCGGTACCCGGCAACCAGGCGTAGACCGGCTCATCCCCAGCGACGCACGGGTCGAACCCTTCTGCCTTGAGGCGCGTCTTCTGGTACTTGAAGGTGCCAGTGGTGTCCATCTTCACCTTGATGCGCAGGAACAGCGGCACGGCATAGGCGGGCAACTTGCATTGCAAGAATTGCAGCAGCTCGCTGAAGTCCAGGGTCGCCAGGGATTCGGCCGGGGTGATCGCCGCCATGCCGGCACGGCCATTGGTGCCATTGATCTCCACGCCATAAGCCACCGCCTCGGCCACCTGCGGATGTTGCAGCAAGACGTTTTCGACTTCCGTGGTGGAGACGTTTTCGCCTTTCCAGCGATAGGTGTCGCCGAGGCGATCGACGAACTGCCCATGCCCGAAGCCGATGTTGCGCAGCAGGTCCCCGGTGTTGAAATAACGGTCGCCGGGCACGAAGACATCCCGGCAGATGGTTTTTTCGGTCAAGGCTTGCTCGGTGTAGCCGTCCAGTGGCGCCTTCTCGTCGATCCGCGCCAACAGCAGGCCCGGTTGGCCCTTGGGCACTTTTTGCATGCGGCCTTGCAGGTTGCGCAACGGCAGGCCGCTGGCATGGTCGTACTGCACCAGTTCCCAACCCATCAGGGAGAACCCGACGGTGTTGTCGAAATTCAGGACGTTAGTGAAACCGATATTGCCGTCGCTGGCCGCATACAGCTCGCAGATATGATCGATGCCGAAACGCGTCTTGAAGGCCGACCAGGCCCCGGGCCGCAGGCCGTTGCCGATCATTTTCTTCGCTCCGTGGTGGCGGTCATCGGCAACAATGGGTTGGTCGACCAGATAGCGGCACAACTCACCGACATACCCCAGTGTGGTCGCCCGGTAACGGCGTACGTCGCTCCAGAACTGGCTGGCGCTGAACTTGCGTCGAATCGCAAACCCCGATGTGCCACAGATCGCCGCGCCCCAACACACGCACAGGCCGGTGGCGTGGTACAGCGGCAAGGTGCAATAGACGACATCGTCGGGCTGCATGTCCAAGGCGATCAGGCCGAAGCTGGTGGAGGTGCGCATCCAGCGACCATGGCGAAACACCCCGGCCTTGGGCAGCCCGGTGGTGCCTGAGGTGTAGAGGTAAAAACACGGATCGTTGCAGAAGACCTCCCGGCTGCACGCTGGGTTATCGCCCGGGTAATCCTCGCAACCGGCCATCAGGTCGACGAAACCGGACGGCACATCGACGCCATCCTGATCCGCCAGCCACCAGGTCCTTTCGCTCGACAATGCGGTGCGCGCTCGCACATCGTTGAACGCCGCGACCCGCTCATCCCCGACCACTACCGCGACCGGGTTGACCAGGGCCAGGCTGTGCACCAGCGCATCGCCGGTTTGCGAGGTGTTGAGCATGGCACTGACCGCACCAACCTTGGCCATCGCCAGCACACTGATCAACAACTGCGGCCGATTCTCGACGAATATCGCCACACAGTCGCCCTTGCCGATGCCTTGGGCCAACAGGTAATGGGCGATGCGATTGGCCTGCGCGTTGACCTGTGCATAACTCAACACCGTATCGCCACACAGCAGTGCCGGGCCCTGGGGATTGCGTCGGGTGGCCTGTTCGAAACACCAGCCCAGGCCACAAGGTTGGGTCGGGTCCAGGACATTGGCCAGCTTCCTGCCCTTGACGATCCGGGGAACAGCTCTAGCGATGGCTGGCAGCTTGCGCAGCATCATGCCCCAGGTAATGGCGTCGCTGGGTGTACGACTCATGGTGATCTTCCCCGTTCGACCTCGTGGGTCTCGGTTCTTGTTATCGCTGGCGGTGATTTTGGCTCGAAAGTACGCCGGCGGTCGCGGCGCTGTACATGCGGTTTTTGCAATGTTTTGTATCTGCTGCCCGAGGCAGGCGAAGCGTGAGCACCGGAAAACGATTTGGTTCCAAATATCGTTGCCCGACCACGCAAAATGCAGGATGCACGATGGCCGTTCATGCAAGATGCACGAAAGCGAAAAGAGAGCAAAAATATAACACTTTGTTTTTAAAGTGTTTTTTTAAATTCTAAATGCTGGCACAGACAGTGCAACCACCCCTCCACGGTTTGCCACACCATGGAGCAGTCAACTATGAACATGATTCAAGAAAAGTTTGCATCCCTGTTTTCCAACTACGAAGTGACCACCCAGCCCCGCCCGGATGGCGGCATTCTGCTGACCTTGCGCAATAGCGACGGCAAGCTGTTCAAACGCACGATTTCCTACGCTCAATTGCACGCGGGGGATCAGTTGTCCTGGGCGATCAGCGCGATCCGTCGCGACTTGGCTGAACAAGCCAGCGAGTTGCCCCAGATCACCCTGCTGCAGAGTCAGCATCGGTTTGCGCTGCCGACTTACCATAGCGCTTGAGTCTGCCGGACACTCGCGTTGCTGTTGACTGGGAAAACGGCGCTTCTTTCAGAAATGGGAAGCGCCGTTTTTTTGCGTCTTGAAAAAGCCCGCCGTGTTCCGGGCGATGGGTGGGCATATCCGTTCGACGGTAACGGCCGCTCACTTTTGAACGCAGGTCAGTCTTCCAGGCGAGGAAACCGGCGAGCAATATCATCGCCGGTGAACTCAGCGACCACCCCCTGGGAATCACCCGACAAACGGATCGAAACAAAATGCGGCCGTTCCCCCTTGTCAAACCAATGCGGCGTACCGGCAGGCACCGTTATCAAATCATTCCTTTCACACAGCACCGCATAGACGTAATCGCCAATGTGCAGGTTAAACAACCCTCGACCGCTGACGAAAAATCGTACCTCGTCCTGGCCATGGCGATATTCATCAAGCCACTCAGCCTGCGGCTCGACCTGCTCGGTGTGATCGCTGCTAACACTGACCACATCCACCGCAACGTAACCGCGCTCAGTCATCAACGCATCGATCTGAGCCTGGTAAGCCGCAATGATGTCCTCCTCACTGGCCCCCGGCTGAATTTTCGCCGACGCTTCCCAACGATCAAAGCGAACGCCTTGTTCCGCCAGGGTCGCGGCAATGTCCTCGAAATGGGTCAACACCTTGTTCGGAATGTCAGGGCTCGAAACGTGATAGACGGACAGGCTGCTCATGACAATGGCTCCAGCAAATTAATGGTTCGAAGGTTCATGGCCGGTCCTCTTGCATGCGTGTCGCAATGATAACGGCTGCCGCGAACGCGGCGAGGCTGGCGAGGCTGAACGTCCAGCTGGCGCCCAGGGCGTTCCAGCTGTAGCCGGAGTACAACGCGCCCAGGGCCCCGCCCGTACCGGCCAGCGCGGCATACAGCGCCTGCCCCTGGCCTTGCTGGCGAGGACCGAAGCTGCGTTGCACGAAATGGATGGCCGCGGCGTGAAAGCTGCCGAAGGTCGCCGCATGCAGCACCTGGGCGAACAACAACACCCAGAGGAACTCGGCCAGCGAGCCCAGCAACAGCCAGCGCAACGCCGCCAACAGGAAACTCGCCAGCAGTACCCGACGCACGGAAAACCGCGTCAGGATCCGGCTCATCAGCAGGAAGACCAACACTTCCGCCACCACACCGACCGCCCAGAGCAGCCCGATCAAGCCACGACTGTAGCCCAGGCGTTCGAGGTGCAGCGTCAGGAAGGTGTAATACGGCCCGTGGCTCACCTGCATCAGGCCCACGCAGGTGTAGAACGCCAGCACGCCAGGGTTGCGCAGTTGCCGCAGGAAGCCCTCCCCCGCGACGCGTGGCCCCTGCAAGGGCTGGGCGTTGGGCACCCAGAAGCTGGCAAGGACGATGCCGGCCATGATCAACACCAGCGCCACCGGGTAGATGTCCAGGCTCAGCCATTCGAACAAGCGGCCGAGCACGACCACGGTGATGATGAAACCGATGGAGCCCCATAGGCGGACCTGACTGTAGCGCGAGGCCTGCCCGCTCAAGTGGGCCAGGGTGATGACTTCGAACTGCGGCAACACCGCATGCCAGAAAAACGCATGCAAGGCCATGACCATCGCCAGCCAGGCGTAGCTTTTATCGATGAAGATCAGCGAGAAGGTCAGCAGCGTGCAGATCGCGCCGAACCGCACGATCGCCAGGCGTCGGCCGGTGTAATCCCCCAGCCAGCCCCAGATGTTCGGCGCCACGCAGCGCATGAGCATCGGAATCGCCACCAGCTCACCGATGCGCGCCGCGTTGAAGCCCAGGTGATCGAAATACAGCGCCAGGAACGGCGCCGTCGAACCGAGCAGGGCGAAATAGAACAGGTAGAAGCTGGAGAGCCGCCAGTACGGCAGTGCCGCCATGGTCGTCAGGCCACGGCGGCTGGCAAGCCGGCCATCAAAGTTGCCCCAGCACCGGGGTGCTGACGCGGACGTCGGCGTTCTGGCCGCGATGACGCAGCAGGTGATCCATCAGCACGATGGCCATCATTGCTTCGGCAATAGGCGTGGCACGAATGCCGACGCACGGGTCGTGACGGCCCTTGGTGATCACATCGACAGGGTTGCCATGGATGTCGATGGAGCGTCCCGGCGTGGTGATGCTGGACGTCGGTTTCAAGGCCAGGTGCGCCACGATCGGCTGGCCCGAGGAAATGCCGCCGAGGATACCGCCGGCATTGTTGCTGAGGAAACCGTCCGGAGTCAGTTCGTCACGGTGCTCGGTGCCACGCTGGGCGACACAGGCGAAACCGGCGCCGATCTCCACGCCTTTCACCGCGTTGATGCTCATCAGCGCGTGGGCCAGCTCGGCGTCGAGGCGGTCGAAGATCGGCTCGCCCAGGCCCGGCATCACCCCTTCGGCCACCACGGTGATCTTCGCACCGACCGAATCCTGATCCCGGCGCAGCTGGTCCATGTAGGCCTCGAGTTCCGGCACCTTGTCCGGATCGGGGCAGAAGAAAGCATTCTGCTCTACCGAATCCCAGGTCTTGAACGGGATTTCGATGGGCCCCAACTGGCTCATGTAGCCACGGATGACGATGCCCTGGCTGGCCAGGTATTTCTTGGCGATCGCACCGGCCGCCACGCGCATGGCGGTTTCCCGGGCCGAGCTGCGGCCGCCGCCGCGGTAGTCGCGCTCGCCGTATTTGTGGTGGTAGGTGTAGTCGGCGTGGGCTGGGCGGAACAGGTCCTTGATGGCCGAGTAGTCCTTGGACTTCTGGTCGGTGTTGCGGATCAGCAAGCCAATGGCGCAGCCGGTGGTGCGCCCTTCGAACACCCCGGAGAGGATTTCGACTTCATCGGCTTCCTGCCGCTGGGTGGTGTGGCGGCTGGTGCCGGGCTTGCGGCGGTCCAGGTCTCGCTGCAGGTCGTCCAGGGAAATCTCCAGGCCCGGCGGGCAGCCGTCGACAATGGCGACCAACGCCGGGCCATGGCTTTCGCCCGCGGTGGTGACAGTGAACAGCTTGCCGTAGGTATTGCCGGACATGCAGGGTGCTCCGTGAAAAACGCTGAGAGACTCAACCTTGGATTCGTAGTGGGCGCCAGTATACGCAGGCTCCCCGCGTAGTTCATCCTCGAACCTTATCGGCGGCTACCAGTCCAACCGGCACCTTCGCAACTAATGGCGTGATGATGTTAAAGCTGCTTGCCCTAAGCCTTACCTTGTTTACCGGCCTGTTTTCCTGCCTGGCCCAGGCCACGGTGCTGCAACGCCCCATCAGCCTCGACACCGGCAGCGGTGAGCTTTTCGGCTCGTTGTTGCTGCCCAAGTCCGACACGCCGGTGCCGGTTGTCCTGATCATTTCCGGGTCCGGTCCTACGGATCGCGACGGCAACAACCCCGAGGGCGGGCGCAACGACAGCCTCAAGCGCCTGGCCTGGGTGCTGGCCAGGCACAACATCGCCAGCGTGCGCTATGACAAACGTGGCGTGGCCGCCAGCCTCGCGGCGACCCCGGACGAGCGCAACCTGAGCGTCGAGGCCTATGTGGCCGATGCCGTGGCCTGGAGCCACAAGCTCGCCGCCGATCCCCGCCTGGGCCCGTTGATTTTGCTGGGCCACAGTGAAGGCGCGTTGATCGCCAGCCTCGCCGCGCCCCAGGCCAACGCGGCAGCGGTGATTTCGCTGTCCGGCAGTGCCCGGCCGATCGACCAGGTATTGCGCCAACAACTGAGCAACCGCCTGCCGCCGCCGTTGATGCTGCGCAGCAATGAGCTGCTCGACAGCCTCAAGGCCGGTCGGCTCGACAGCAACGTGCCGGCGCAACTGCAGGTCATCTTCCGCCCCAGCGTACAGCCCTACCTGATCTCGCTGTTCCGCCAGGACCCGGCCCGGGCCTTCGCCGCGTTGCAGATGCCAGCCTTGATCATTCAGGGCAGCAACGATATCCAGGTCGGCACCGATGATGCCCGGCAGTTGAAAGCCGCCAAGCCCGACGCTGAACTGGCGCTGATCGAAGGCATGAACCACGTGATGCGCATCGTGCCCAACGACGTGAAACGACAACTGGCCTCCTACAAGGACCCCAACCTGCCCTTGGCGGCCGAACTGGGTACGCGGATTTTGCGTTTTATTGACTCGTTAGCCGCGCGTTAGGCGGTTTTAGTCGATTTAGCTTCAGTACTGGCAAAAACAGCCGATAACCCGGTGTCGGATAGCGCAATGGCTACCGACCCGCCGGCCTGGACAGGATTTTGCCGTTATGACTGAAACTCAAGCTTCCCCCGACACCGCCGCCGAAGCCCCCGCCTCGTCTGCGGTGGAACTGCCGTGGGCCGACGTGCATACCGAGCATCACAAAATGCTCCGCCTGGCGCCGCTCAAGACCGACCGCGCCACCGGTGTGCGGCCGCTGCGGTTTGTCGAGTTCAGCTATGTCGAGCGCCACAGCAAGGAACGCAGCCTGCTGCGCATGAGCATCCAGTTGCCGAACCAGCGGGTGCGCAAGGAACAGAATCACCTGGATGTCTGGGCCGACCACGTCGAAAAACGCCTGTTCTTTTCGCCGGAAAATCTGCAAATCGAGCCGTTGAACCGTGGCATCGGCCGTTTCCTCGCGGCCCAAGGCATTACCTGGGCCAAGAAACGCTGGTCGGCCTATCGGGTCGAGGGTTCCGACCTGGATAACAAGGACGCCCTCAACGAAGACACTCGCCTGCGCCGCGACCGCTTTCTCAAGGCCCAGGGTTTCGAGGTGGCCTACGCCGACGCCCAGCACCTCAAGGGCAGCATCAAGCCGGCCCAGGTTGGCGATTTGGTCGGGGACTGGAACACCGAGAAGCTGCAGTTCGTGACCATCCTTGAAGCCGCGCAGATGCTGCAGCAAGCCGAGCAGAACCTGGCGGAACAGGAAGTCAAACTCAAGCAGCAGGAAGAAAAGGTCACCAAGTTCAAGCGCGAAGACGCCGGCCTGCGCTTCACCATCACCTGCCTGGTGGCGTTTGCCATGTTCCAGGCGGGATTGCTGATCTGGATTGCGACGCGGCACTGATTGTCAACGGCTCGGCTTACTCCACAACCCTGTGGCGAGGGGATTTATCCCCACTGGGGTGCGAAGCGCCCCCCAAACCTGCCCACGCGGTGTATCAGGAAAGTTGCGGGGGCTGCTACGCCGCCCAACGGGGATAAATCCCCTCGCCACAAAAGCCACTCACCGTCGATCTGATCAAACCCGCGAAGCGAACAACCCCTGGTGCTGGCGGCACTGCTCGGCGCTGAGCATGAACACGCCATGGCCGCCGCGCTCGAAGTCGAGCCAGGCGAAATCGACTTCCGGGTACAGCGCCTCGACGTGCACCTGACTGTTGCCGACCTCGACAATCAACAACCCCTTCTCGGTCAGATGATCGGCCGCCTCGGCCAGCATCCGGCGAACCAGGTTCAAGCCATCATCGCCACAGGCCAGGCCCAGCTCCGGTTCGTGCTGGTATTCCTGCGGCATGTCGGCGAAGTCTTCTGCATCGACATAGGGTGGGTTCGACACGATCAGGTCGAAACGCTGCCCCGGCAAACCGTCGAAACCATCGCCCTGGACGGTGAACACGCGCTCATCGACGCCATGGCGCTCGATGTTCTGGTTGGCCACTTCCAGTGCTTCGAACGACAGGTCGGCCAGCACCACCTCGGCCTCCGGGAATTCATAGGCACAGGCAATGCCGATGCAGCCGGAACCGGTGCACAAATCGAGAATCCGTGCCGGCGCCTGGCCCAGCCAAGGCTCAAAACGCTTTTCGATCAGCTCACCGATGGGCGAGCGCGGAATGAGCACGCGTTCATCGACGATGAACGACATTCCACAGAACCAGGCCTCACCCAACAGGTAAGCCGCCGGAATGCGCTCGGCAATACGCCGACGCAGCAGACGCTGCACATGGACCAACTCTTCGTCTTCAAGACGGCAGTCCAGGTAGCTATCGGCAATTTCCCACGGCAGGTGCAACGCGCCCAACACCAGTTGCCGGGCTTCGTCCCACGCATTGTCGGTGCCATGGCCGAAAAACAGATCCTCCCCATGGAAACGGCTGACGGCCCAACGGATGTGGTCGCGCAGGGTACGGAGACGGGAAGTGATCACGGCGGCAAACTCCAGAAAAATCGACGGGCGAGTCTACCAGCCAAACGCGGCCCCACCCAAACGCGCCTTGTTGACGAACGAAAAGCGCCGGACCAATCGTAGGATTTATCCGTTTTTTGCACCATCTATTGAACAGGACGAGCATCTTGACAAGGCTGTAGGCCAGCAACGGCGGCCCTTGTGATGGAAGCGATTCACAGAACCGCTCAGCCAGAGGACAATGTCGCAAAAGCCCCACTCGAAGGAGCCCCAGAATGTCCGTTCCAAAAACGATGTTTCAACTCAGCGGCCGTGGTTACGCAGCGGCCAATCTGAGTCAAGCGACCTTGATCATCATCGATGCCCAGAAGGAATACCTAGCAGGGCCCCTGGCCCTGAGCGGCATGGATGCAGCCGTCGCGAACATCAAGCAACTGCTCGGCGCGGCCCGTACAGCCGGTCGCCCGATCGTGCATGTGCGCCACCTGGGCACCCATGGCGGGCTGTTCGATCCACAAGGCGAACGCGGGGAATTCATTTCCGGCCTCGAACCCCAGGGCGACGAAACCGTGGTCGAGAAGTTGCTACCCAGCGCCTTCCACGGCACCGAACTGAAAAAGCGCCTGGAAGATTTCGGCCCCCTGGACCTGATCGTGTGTGGGTTCATGAGCCACTCCAGTGTCAGCACCACCGTACGTGCCGCCAAGAACCTGGGCTTTCGCTGCACCCTGGTGGAGGACGCCTGCGCCACCCGCGACCTGCCTTACAAGGGCGGCGTCCTCAGCGCCGAACACGTGCAGCAGACCGAAATGGCGATCATGGCCGACAACTTCGCCACCCTGGCCTTGACCCGCGACTTCATCTGATGCGCCTTGATGAGCGGCCCGTCCTGCCGCTCATCCGCAAAAGCCTCTCGTTTGCCGCAATTGCCCTACCTTCAGGAACAACCCGAATATCTTCCGGTCGAAGGGCCGATACCCATTGAGGAAGGTCGGAATGAAGTTATCCGATGGTTTTGACGCACGTCGCTTGCGGCCCAAGGGCCCGAGCAACTGGCGTTTTCGTTTTGGCGCGGCGATCGCTGCGCTCCTGGCAACACTCGGTGTCCTGCTGGCCATGGCCGGTGCGGCCAGCCTGCTGGGCCGTCCACCCGCACTGGGCGAGTTGAATGCCACCCCGCTGGGTTCGGCGATCATCCTGGCAGCCGGTCTTGTCGTATTGCTATTGGGCGTCTGGCTCTGGCGCCGCTGCCGCCGTCGCGCCCGCCAATCCCTGGAGCTGGCCATGGCTCCGCACTTGATGAAAAAGCACGACTGATCCGCCACCCGACGTTTTGTCGCGCCTGATCCCGCCAGAGTTGGGTAAACTGGCCGGCTTCGCGGAGGCTGACATGCAAGACGACGACTTTTCCCTGTTCAAAAGTGCCATCCAGGGCGTAAAACCGATCAAGCACGACCGTGCCGAGACCGGCAAGCCCAAGGCCGATCGCGCACAAATCGCCAAGCTGCGCCAAGCCGCCACCGTGCGCACCGACGCCACGACCGTGGACGGCTTGTCCGATCAGTTCGTGATCGACGTCGGGCCGGAAGACGAGTTGATGTGGGCGCGCGACGGTGTCCAGGAAAGCCAGATGCGCAAGCTGAAGGTCGGCCAGATCCCCTTCGAAGGCAGCCTCGACCTGCACGGCATGAGCGTCGAAAAGGCCCGGGAAACCCTTTGGGCGTTCCTGGCCGAAGCCACCCGATTCGAAATCCGCTGCGTGCGCGTCACCCATGGCAAAGCCGTACGCCTGGATGGCAAGCGACCGATGATCAAGAGCCACGTCAACACCTGGTTGCGCCAGCACCCGCAAGTGCTGGGCTTCACCTCCTGCCAGGCGAAACACGGTGGCGCCGGGGCGGTCTACGTGATGCTCAAGCGCACCATGATGGAAGGCCGCGACGAATAGCCTTCGTCTGCCGGGCTTGCAGCGCCGTGTCCGCTGCCGCCCCCAGCCCTTTGCGAAAAATCCCACAGGTTGCTTCATGTCTCTGGAACAGAATTACACCGCTATGTAGGGTGGGTTCTGCCTGGTCGTTAGAGGTAAGAAAATTTACCCAGCATGTATTTGTGCCCATCCGCGTCGACAGCGTCAAAACCATGAACTATGTTCAGATTCAATATCGCTTTCGCTTCGGTGCAGCCGATCAGCATCGTGCGCTTTTCGCAACGTTGGATCTACATGGCACAAGGATCAGCAATCTATGAGCACAACACAATCGGTAACCGTATCCGTGGTGGGGGGGCCTAGCGCAACGGTACCTTGGTCCTCAGGCATGAACGCACAACAGGCGTTGGAAGGGGCCTATAACATAATCAACAACACCAGCGTATTTACCTATGCACTGCAATACTACGGGGGCAATCTTGGGTATTTGGTCATGATGATTAATGAGACATACGATTCATTCATTTCATCCTCGGCGCCATTTCTTTATTGGGAGTTTTTAGTCAACGGGTCACCTGCCGCGACAGGAATAGACTCTGTCATGCTCCAGCCCGGTGATACCGTAAGCTTCGAACTTGAAATCTATGATGCTGTCAAACACACTCACTCGACAATCGCGGGCAAGAAACAGTTCCAAGCAAGCATTACCACACTGAAAAAACAAGATTAAAGCACCGAGAAATTGCAGCGTCGTCGGTTTCTGTATCCTTGAAGAATGCTTGCAGCCCGAGAATACAATGCCCTCACTGTCGCTTGTCAGTAGCCTGGCAAGAAGTAAAAATGGAGTATCTATGATTATTCCGATTACCGATGACACTGTCCCTAATGGTGGTGGTAGCTATGAAAAAGACGAAACCCTTAAAATCGGGGTTAAGTCCATGCAGAAAAAAGAATTTTTGTTTTCGGAAAGAGTAAAATTCAACATCAAACTCGGTACGGCCTCCCGAGGAATAATGGTTGCTGACGAAGGGACTCCGCTGGCAAAGCTCGGACCGGAAGAGAAGCTCTATATACTTGGACATAGCTCCTCAGGTGACAATCTGTTATCAGGAAAAACACCATCCGAGCTACTTGACCACCTTATCAAGCGTGGTTTGGACCTGATGCGCCCACTAAAAATTGTCCTTGTATCCTGTAATGCCGGAAGTCGCCTCACGGGAAAAAGCTTCGCCGAACTTTTTTTTGCCGAGGCATTTACGCGAATAGAAAAAAAACTCAGCTGGGACAACATGCAGATCAACATAAACCACAAAGCAAAAACCAATGGCGGTCATACATTATGGGTAAAAGCTCCGAAGGGAATGATCTCCTTTTCAAATCTCCACGATCTCAAGCCTCACATCCTCCCTCCTGAGTTTTACCCGGAATACCAACAACTAAAATCAAATCTCGATCTTAAAAAGATAGAAAAAGCATACCTCGAAGAGTGGCTTCAAAAAAAGATGCGAACAACTTTATGCACCGATTGGCAGTTCCTTCCCGAGTCCTCCGCACAAATGCGTTGGGGGCTGGGTGGTGAGAATCCGGCAGCACCTTGATATTGCCTTGTACCAATTACGCACCACTGGATTGGGGAGCTAACCAGATAATAAGTCGATAGGCGAAACAGAGCCGTAGGAAGCAGGCGAAGTCACCCTGTATTTTCCCTCCTACGAAGAATTTTGAGTTCATCCAGCTGTCCAGTGTCACCGACAAGCATTTCCAGGCGCCACTGAGCGAATTCGACATCCGCATCCACCGGTTATATAAGTGTCGACACACCTATGCAACCCTGTGCGTCATGGCGGGCATGAACCCTGCTTTTATTGCTACACAGCTAGGGCACAGCGTCCAGATGTTAATTTCGACTTATGCCCGTCGGATATTCGAGCACTGATTGGAGTGAGCTAGGTAATTTAGCGAACAGGTTAAGCGAAGGCGATCCCTCCTGGCAATGAAGCCCTCAATGAAAAGCCCCGCAATTGCGGGGCTTAAGTTTTCTCATACACGCTTCAAAATGATTCGACTGGCTTATTGACCTGCTTTTCAAGCTTTTTTTGGTCAAGCTTGGGAAGGGAGAACTTTAGAATCATATACGCATCGTTACCCACGCCACTGACGATGAAATCCGCAGTCCTCACATTATCTGGCGCCATTTCCACCAGACGACGAAAATCCCTTGCACCGTCAATCGGGAAATCGTTTTCAATGAAAGTGTAAATGATATTACCCGCATTCAAAGCTGCGCTTTCATAATCAGTCATCTGATGGGCTGCCTCTTGGACGTTCGCCGACTTGCCCAGTACTTGAAGCACATCCAGAAGAGACTTACCGTCGCTGATCACTACCATTTCAAAGTTCTTCTTCACGGCAGTCATGGCACGTAAAAACAACTCACGATCCAGCGGTGAAAGCAGCGAAACCATCGAAAGCTTATCGTTTTTAAAAACTAACGACGCAGTGAACTTATGTTCAATAAAAGCTAATTCGATACATTTCGATTTAGTATCTGGGCTCGTCGTGCAATCGTAATAACCGTCCGCCTCGGTGTATTTAGTGATCGGCGAATCGTAGGCGTAATCCTTAAACAGGTTGTCCGCTGCGGCTGCATTCTGCGTTCCCGAGAGAATGGCGACCATGGACAGGGCCAGCGCACAGGTTCTTTTAAGCATGGATTCCGTTCCTGAGATGAGGGCAAGAGGTAGCGTAATGCTATCAGCCTTGAAATAGATTTGTCTCCTCAACCCAAGCAGGCCGGTACGGTCAACCGAGACCTCAGGACAGCATCGACCGGATTGCAGCTTCGCGCCCGCCGGCCATACAACTGCCGTCACACTTAAGCTACCATGTGCAACACGGCGGGTATTAATCCCTGCAATCACTGCCTCTCAGCTTGGTCAAAGCGTCAGTTGCTGTCGACCTATGCCCTGTGGGTCTCCGGTACCGACTGGATGGCCTGGGCAGAATCGAAACGCTCGATTGGTACAAAATTGGTACAGACAGAACAAGTACCCTCCTGAAACCCTTATGGAATCAGCCTCTGTGACACTGGAACAGAACTACACCGCGATTCTCGGCCAACTCGGCGAGGACGTTTCCCGCGAGGGCCTGCTCGATACGCCCAAGCGCGCTGCCAAGGCCATGCAGTACCTCTGCCGCGGTTATGAACAGACGCTGGAAGAAGTCACCAACGGTGCCTTGTTCAGCTCCGATAACAGCGAGATGGTGCTGGTCAAGGACATCGAGTTGTACTCGTTGTGCGAACACCACCTGCTGCCTTTCATCGGCAAGGCCCACGTGGCCTACATTCCCAGCGGCAAGGTGCTGGGGTTGTCGAAAGTCGCCCGCATCGTCGACATGTATGCGCGGCGCCTGCAGATCCAGGAAAACCTCAGCCGCCAGATCGCCGACGCGGTCCAGCAAGTGACCGGCGCCCTGGGCGTGGCGGTGGTGATCGAGGCCAAGCACATGTGCATGATGATGCGCGGTGTGGAAAAGCAGAATTCCTCGATGATCACTTCGGTGATGCTCGGCGAGTTCCGGGAAAACGCCGCCACGCGCAGCGAATTCCTCAGCCTCATCAAGTAACCCGCCCCAAGAAAAAACCGGCGTGCATCGCCGGTTTTTTTCGCCGGTGAAAAATCAGGTAAGCTGCGCGCCCTCTTCTTCCCCGCCGCGAGGCTGAATACCGTGATCGTCAAAGCGCTTCGAGTTGGCCTGGGCCAGCTCATCATCCTCATCGACTTCATCACTCGCCCAAGCAAGAAACAGCGCCCGGCCGAGGCCCAGGCACAGGTCGACCAGGCCGCCCGCAGCCTGACGCTGTATCAATTCCACGCCTGCCCGTTCTGCGTGAAGACCCGCCGCACGTTGCGCCGCCTCAATGTGCCGGTGGCCCTGCGCGATGCGAAAAACAACGCGCAGGATCGCCAGACGCTGCTGGAACAAGGCGGCAAGATCAAAGTGCCGTGCCTGCGTATCGAAGAGAATGGCGAGACCACCTGGATGTATGACTCCAAGGTGATCATTGAGTATCTGGATAAGCGGTTCTCTGCAGCCTGACAATTTCTACTGTGACTACTGGCCCCATCGCGAGCAAGCTCGGCTCCCACAGGGGAAGGTCCACTGTGGGAGCCGAGCTTGCTCGCGATGAGGCCCGGACAGCCACCACAAAGCCCTTGATATCAAGCCGCTTTTGCAGCCAACGCCTCCCGCACCACTCCCGCCAACCGCTTGAGCCCTTCATCCAGCCGCGCCGGGTCGATGTGGCTGAAGTTCAAGCGCAAGTGCCCCGGATGCTGGTCCGGCTCCGGGAAGAACGGCTCCCCCGGCATGAACGCAACGTCGGCCGCCAGCGCGGCAGCGAGCAAGGTGCGGGTGTCCAGCGGTTGCCTGAGGGTCAGCCAGAAAAACAACCCGCCCTGGGGCACGTTCCAGTCCGCGATATCAGAGAAATGCTTTTGCAACGCCGCCTGGAACCGATCGCGACGGTCCCGGTAGAAATCCCTCAGTTCACTCAAATGGCTGCGGTACTGTTCGGTACCGATCCATTGCAGCGCCTGCCACTGACCGATGCGGTTGGTGTGCAGGTCCGCCGACTGCTTGAGCCGCAGCAGGTGCGGGAACAAATCCGGGCTGGCGATCAGGTAGCCTACTCGTAGTCCCGGCAACAGGGTTTTCGACACGGTACCGGTATAGATCCAACTGGCCTTCTTCAAGCGACTGACGATCGGCGTGGCACTGCCGCCATCGAACGTCAGCTCGCGGTAGGGTTCGTCCTCAATCAGGGTGACGCCAAACTCGTCCAGCAGCGCCGCCACGGCATCGCGCTTGGCTTCGCTGTAGCGCACCGCCGAGGGGTTCTGGAACGTCGGAATCAGGTAGATGAACGCTGGCCGATGCTGCTCCAGGCGGGCCCGCAACTGGTGCAGGTCGGGGCCGTCGGCCTCCAGGGGCACGGTGATGCAGTCGGCGCCGAACAGTTGGAAGATTTGCAACGCCGCCAGGTAGGTCGGCGCTTCGAGCATCACTTCAGTGCCCACGTCGATGTGCAGCTTGGCCGCCAGGTCGAGAGTTTGCTGGGAGCCGCTGACCACCAACACCTGACTCGCCTCACAGGCCACACCCAGCCCCCGCGCCTGGGCCGCCAGGGCTTCGCGCAGGGCCGGTTCGCCTTCGCTCATGCCGTACTGGCCCATGGACAACGGCATGGCCGTCCATTCCACCTTCGGCAGCATGGCTTCGGCCGGCAGGCCGCCGGCGAACGACATCACTTCAGGGCGCTGCGCCGCCGCGAGGATTTCTCGAATCAAAGAACTTTTGAGGCGCGAGACACGTTCGGAAAAAGCCATGGGGGGGTCACCTGTAGCGGGTCGCTGGAAGAATGAGTCAAACTGATTGACCGAAATTACTCCGACCTCTCTGGATACGTCAATATGATTGACCTTAAAAACCCGACCTCCCAACAAATGGCCATGGAAGCGTTTTTCTTCGGTTACCAGGCGTTCACCGCCAAGGCCGATGAAATGCTCGAACGCCGTGGGTTGAGTCGGGTCCACCAGCGCATCGTTTTTTTCATCGCCCGCTACCCGTCCCTGAGCGTGAAGGAATTGCTGGCGCTGCTCGGGGTGAGCAAGCAGGCGCTGAACATGCCGTTGCGGCAGTTGATGGAAATGCACTTGGTGAACAGCGTCGCGTCCGAGACCGACAAGCGTAAGCGGCTGCTGGAACTGACGACCGAGGGCGAGCGGTTCGAGCAGGCGTTGCGGCGTGAGCAGGTAAAATTGCTGGAGCGGGTGTTTGCCGAGGCTGGGGAGGCGGCGGTGAATGGGTGGTTGGCGGTGAACCTGGCACTGGGCAAGTCTGGCGACTGAAGGCGTCTGATCCGACGCTATCGCGAGCAAGCTCGCTCCCACAGGGTGGACGTCGCCAGACACAAATCTTGCATTCACCACAGCCCATTGTGGGAGCGAGCTCGCTCGCGATAGCGCCCGCAAGGGCGATATATCCCTATCGCCAGACATTTCGTCGACAACACAGAAAACATTATTTGCATTATTTGTATACAAAAGCATAATTCGCTTCGTGCGAGTTCCTGACCAAAAGGTCAACATACTTCGCCAGCCTTACCTGCCTCAGCGCATCGCAGCCCCCCAGGGCGTTTGCGGTGCTGGAAATAACAATAAGACTCTTGAGGAGTACTCGCTGTGGAAAGCCGCAAACCCGAAGCCCGGACGCTGGACCTCTCGCCGCCACTACGCAGTGGCTGGCTGGAACGCATCTTCAAACTCAGCTTGCATGGCACCACGGTGAAGACCGAGCTGATTGCCGGCCTGACGACCTTCATCACCATGGCCTACATCATCTTCGTCAACCCCAACATCATGGCCGACGCCGGCATCGATCACGGTGCCGCCTTCGTCGCCACCTGCATCGCCGCCGCCCTGGGCTGCCTGCTGATGGGCCTGTACGCCAACTGGCCGGTGGGCCTGGCACCGGGCATGGGCCTGAACGCGTTCTTCACCTACACCGTGGTCGGCACCATGGGCTACAACTGGGAAACCGCGTTGGGCGCGGTGTTCATTTCCGGTGTGCTGTTCATGATCCTGACCCTGTCACGGGTGCGCGAATGGCTGCTCAACAGTATTCCAGTAAGCCTGCGGTTCGCCATGGGCGCGGGGGTCGGGTTGTTCCTCGGGCTGATCGGCCTGAAAACCGCCGGGATCATCGTCGACAGCCCCGCCACCCTGATCAAGCTCGGTTCGTTGCGTGAGCCCGGTCCGCTGTTGGCTGCCGTGTGCTTCCTGATGATCGCCGTGCTCAGTTATCACCGCGTGTTCGGGGCGATCCTGATCAGCATCATCGCTGTGACCCTGGCCGGTTGGGGCCTGGGGTTGGTGCAGTACAACGGCGTCATGTCGACCCCGCCCAGCCTGGCCCCGACCTGGATGGCGATGGACGTGGCCGGTGTGTTCAATGTCAGCATGATCAGCGTGGTGCTGGCCTTCCTGTTCGTGCACATGTTCGACACCGCTGGCACCTTGATGGGCGTTGCCCAGCGGGCCGGGCTGGTGAAAGCCGATGGCAAGATCGAGAACCTGTCCCGCGCCTTGAAAGCCGACAGCGCCTCCAGCGTATTCGGCGCCATGGTCGGTGTGCCGCCGGTGACCAGCTACGTGGAAAGTGCCGCCGGTGTGGCCGCCGGTGGCCGCACGGGGCTTACCGCCGTGACCGTCGGTGTGCTATTTATTGCCGCCATGTTCTTCGCACCGCTGGCCGGGATGATCCCGGCCTATGCCACGGCCGGCGCGTTGATCTACGTGGCCATGCTGATGATGGGCGGCATGGCCCACATCGAATGGGACGAACCGACCGACAGCATTCCAGCCATCGTCACGGCCATCATGATGCCCCTGACGTTCTCGGTCGCCGACGGTATCGCCCTGGGGTTCATCACCTACGTGGTGCTCAAGGCCGGCACCGGTAAACACAAGGAAATCTCCGTCAGCCTGTGGGTGCTCTGCGCGATCTTCATCGCCAAGTTCATCTTCTTGTAAGCGATACCGTAACCACCCCGCCTCACCCTTGGGTGAGGCTTTTGTCCATCAGGAGCAAAGCAATGAATCTGGAAACCTGGCTGTTGTTCAGTGGCGCCGCCTTGGTGGTGATCCTCATCCCCGGCCCGCTGTCGCTGTTGATGATCGGCAACAGCCTGAACTATGGCCTGCGCCGCTCGTACCCGGCATTCCTCGGCGGGGTGGTCGCGTCGATCTGTCTGCTGAGCGCTTCGGCGCTGGGACTCGGTGCGTTGTTGCTGGCATCGGAGCAATTGTTCAGCGCCCTGAAGATCGTCGGTGCCCTGTACCTGTTCTACCTGGCCTGGCAGAGCTGGCAACAATCCCGGCAACCTGCCCAAGGCGCCGAAGTGCCCCAGGCCGCCGCGGTGCCACGTTTCCGCGCGTTGTTCGGCCGGGCGTTCGTGCTGGGCGCCAGCAATCCGAAGGACATCCTGTTCTTTGCCGCTTTCCTGCCGCAGTTCCTGAGCGCCGAACAACCTTTCCTGCCGCAACTGCTGATCATGATCGCCACCTGGACCGTACTCGACCTGATCTGCAAGCTGGCCTACGGCCTCGGCGCCCACGGCGCGGCCCGGTATCTGCGTACGGGCAAAGGTCAGAGCTGGTTCAACCGGATCAGCGCGGGTCTGTTTGGCGGCGCGGGTGCAGCTTCCTTAATGTCCGCCCACTGAGCCCTCGGCTTTGCGAATGCCTTTGTGTGCGGCATTCGCAAAACATCGCAACAACCCATCGATATACAGCACTCGGGAAAACACCTTACATAGAGGGCCAATTCAAACGTCGTTGAACAAGGAAGTTCACAATGGCCCAACTTATAACGCCCTCTCCCGCTGCTGACGACCGGGGTGTCGTCATTAGCGATATTGTCTTTCAGGCCAATGAGCATACGATCGAGACGCTCGACTTCAAAGTCGCCGATCAAGCGCGACTCAATCCGGAACACAAGCACCGGCAAGCCCAACTCGAAGTCGTCGACAAACTTTACGGCCCGCTCCAGATCGGCTCCGTAGCCGTGACCCGCTCCGCCCTGAATGCGCTGGGTGCAACCACTGACGGTCAGGTATTGAACGGTGAAAACAGTTTCTTTCGCATCGCCAGTCGTTTTTTCCTGGACTCACTGCAGTTCAATGCAGCGGATGTCGAAACCCATATAAAACTGACCGCCGATGCAAACGACTATCGCCTGCCGACATTGCTTTTTGAAATAGCCAGCCAACGCTCACGCTCTGCACGCCCGTTATTAAGAGCAAACCTTGCAGTACAGACTGAAGCGGGCAGTTACCACAAGATCCTGGAAAAACTCCTGAAGTCTGCGCAGGGCCTCGACCCTCATCAGTTTGCCCAGACGTCACTGAACTGGGTAAACAAGACCAAAAGCCAGATCCTCATCCCCACCGGCCTGGGGCTCCAGGCCTTCGGAATCTACAGCGGCCTGCGCGGCCTGCAAGACGCCATCCGCAACAAGGACGATTACCAGACCCTGTTCAACGGCGCCAGCGTGGCCGCCGAAGTGGCTTCCTTGGGCGTCGAAGCGCTGGTGACCCGACAAGCCACGCAAATGATCCGGGCCGGTCAGCGCTCCCTGGGGGATTTCGCGAAAACCACCTTCGCGACTCGACTGGCCCGGGGAAGTGGGCTGATTGCCAGCGTGTTGACCCTGCCTTTCGATATCGTCTCTGCAGTTGACGCTTTCAAGGCCGCCGCCAACGCGAGTGGCAAAGCGGCCACCGATCATTACGTCAGTGCCGCCTTGAGCGTCACCAGCGCCGCGATGACCCTGACCATCGGCATGGCCGCTCTGGCGGGCTTCAGTTCAGCCGGTCCGGTGGGCCTTGCCGCCGGGCTTATCCTGGTGGTCGGGTCACAGGTCTGGGGGGCGATTCGCCAGGTCGATGAGATCGACGACTACATAACCCTCAGCGCCCACGAGCGCCTGCGAACGGGTTGGCTCGCCTTCTGGACAATCAGCCCTGACGACGATATCCAAGAGCGCTACACCCTCGCCAAGGCGACCGCCGAACACACCAGGCAACTGCGGGCCAACGCCTTGAACTTGCTCAAGGGCCCGTTGAAAGACAGCACCGAGGCGATCGTGAACGGTCGATTCACCGTGGAACTCGAGCAAGTGACCTACAACACCTGGAACTGGTGGACCGGCGAAAAGTATCAGGCAACGAACGCGCGCCCGAAAATCAAGGACAGCGATGACTGGATCGATGCCCGCCAAGGCGTCACGCTCGAAACCCCTGGCGCAGTCATCGAAGCGGCGGCTGAGCACAAAGGCATCCGTTGGTATATCGGTGGCGGCAACGACACGATTTTCGGGGTTGAAAACAAGCCGAACGTTTTCCACTACGGCTCAGGCGTCAAGCGACTGAGGGGCGGCGCGAAAGACGATGTATTCGTTTTCGAAGGCTCGACATCCATTGCCCCGGGAGACGAAGTACCTGCGCCGAACCGGCTGGTAGGCGGCTCGGGTAACGACACGTTGATACTGGCCGGCAATTCCGGCCATGGCCAGGTGCCGCGACTGGGTTATCACATCGACCTGGAGGCGGGGCAGGCGTCCATCATCACTCAGGAAGATCCCAAGACCGAAAGCGGACAGTATCGCCACGCGCTTCTTGAAGGCATCGAACATGTGGAAATCCTTGAGGGCGGAACCCATGTCATCAAGGGCAGCGCCGGCGCGAACATCATCAAGTCCCGGGGCAACGATCTCATCGAGGCCGGCGCGGGAGACGACCGGATCTTCATTCTCGGCGGCAACAACCGCAACGCCGACGGCGGGCCCGGGGACGATGCCTACGTCATCGCCCACAAACCCGGCCACGTATCGATCACCGAGGACGGCATGGGCAGCAGCGTCATTTCCCTGGACTGGCGCGCCGACCTGATTGAAAGCTGGGTGATCGAGCAGGGCAACCTGGTGATCACGTCGTGCTTCGATGGCAATGACTGGGAGTCACGCAAAGTCACCCTCAACAATGTCTATGCCGATACGGACTATCCAAGAGCATTACAGAACAACCGCCTGACCTTCACGACAAAGGACGGCTTCCACTGGATGCCAGACCTGCCGGAGACGCTGGAGCACGACAGCCCCCTCGTCATTGAAGCGGTCATGGTGCAACACGGCATTCCCCGGAACCCGGCCATCCTCAATGACCGAAGCGAGCGCTGGGTGGCCCACGATAAGGACACGAGCTACTACGTTTCCCGGTTGATTGAATTCACCACGCTCAAGGTGAGGCAGAAAAGTGAGTATTGCACCACGCTTCACCTGGACTATGCCCATAGCGAACTGACCCGGGTCGAAGCTCACTACAACGCCTATGTCATCCAGGAAGACGGAGGGGACACGGTGAAATATGGTGAGTGCGGTCTCACCCTGGATTTTGGCAGTCGCCGTGTCGTCCTGAACAACCTGGCCCGTTCCGATGAGCGCTACAGCGCACGGACAAAGACCACCGGGCGACGTGCGTTTTCCGCATTGGATTCGCAGCACACGTTTATCCTGATCCTGCGCGACGGCGCCTCCTACCGCCTGGCCATCCCCACCCCCGACCCCGCGCGGTTGCTGGATAAGGGATTCATCGACAAGGATCCGGTGCAATGGAAGACACAAGCCCCCCTTTCACTCACGCCCACCAGAAAGCACTACGCGTTTCTCCAGCCCCTGGATAAGAAGCCCCATCCCATGGGCAGCCAGGCCACCTGCGCGATGCTCACGCCCGCCGTTGAGCAGACCGGTATCGAAGTGCTGACAGGCCAAGGCTCCACGTACCTTGTCCACCTGAGCCCGGGCATGACACTGCGGCTGACCACGCCAGGCGCACTGGCTGGCGCCAATCCCCGACTGCCCCAGGCATCCACTTGGGAACTCGACGCCACCCGCCTCGGGGAGGTCGAGATCAAACTGGCCAATAACCTGCTGCAGGTAGGCACGACGATCCTTCATCTACCCGCCTACGCAGAGGACGACCTCGTCGACCAGATACGCGTCATCACGGCCCAGGGTGTCGTCCATGCAGTGGACAGCCTGTTCGAACGCGTCTATGTAACGGCACTGGACGGCCGGTACTTCTCGCCCCCGGTCGATCCCGAAGCCGCCCTGCCCCACGAATTGTCACGGTTAGCATCGGCACAACTGAGAGTCTCCAACATGGCGCTCAAAGATGGCTCGCCCGGCTCACTGAGTTATCACCTCAAGGCGCGCCGGTGGACCCTCGATACCGATGAATCCCGGGGCATCGCCGCAACGAGCCTAAGAAAAACCAACTTGTGCGATCACCATCTCAGTCTTTATCAGGACCTGGCTCGCGAAGGGCTCAGCCAGAACCCACCCCTGGACGACGAGGCGCTGCGCTTGTTGCGCGAACATTGCGTGAAATGGGTCGAAGGCACGACGTTGAACAAGTCACTGATGCTTGCGCAGGCCATCGCGCTGAGCCCGACTTTTGGCCTGGAACTTCCTCATTGGCGTTGGCTGCTCTCCCCAGGCGAGATCGTCTCCGGACAGACCTAGTCCTGAGGAATGACTGCGAAAATCTCTTGCAGATGCAATACATATGTAGTGCACCCGCCCGTTGATTTTCCAAGAACATCTTTCAGCGCGTTGCCCGTCAATCCACACGACGGGCGGCGACGTAGTCATTGCCCATACTTTTCAAATTCAAGAGCGCAAACGTCAATGAGCCCAAGAAAAAACACCCGCCCCAACGTTCCAACTTCGCCTCCCGATACGCCCCACGGCAGTCGCGATACCACACCCGAAAGCTTGCCCAGGAGCCCCATCAGGGTCGATGACAGCGATTCGTCGCCCAGCCCGTCGCCTGGGCGACAAACCGAAGCCGCTGACGCCCAGCCCACGGTGGTCCAGGTAGCGGAACTCACCTCCCAGGCCGCCATCGCCCATGTGCCCGCCTCGCTATCGCTGGACAATTATTACCTTTCCCCCGAGCTGATCCCCATGCTGTCGGACCCGGACCCGACCTCCGGGATCCAGACATTCAGGACCCGGACTTACGTCAAACTTGCCGAAGGTGGGACGGTGCTATTGGGGCGCGATGCCGACCAAAACTACCGGGCGCGCTCAAGCGCTGAGCTCGTTGCGTCCGGGCCCCGCCTGGAACAAGTCGAAGGCAGCCTGCTGTGGCGGCAGGTTTCCCACGGCAGCGACTCCACGCTCACCATTACCCGCTACAACGTGCCGGACGATGATCCTCTGGAAGGGCCCGCGCCCAAGCGCCAGCGCACGGCGCCACCCTCCAGCGAAGTCGCAGTGGAGACCACCCCGGTTTTTCGCAAGGAATGGGGGGTCGAGCCAAAGCTCACCCTGCCGGCCTTCATCACCATCGGCGACGTTCACTATAAGCGGGTGACACGTGTCGACGCACGGGACTACCCCATTGCCTACATCCAGCAACCTGGCCATCCCGCCTATGATTTTGACCTGCTGGAAGCCATCCTCAGGCATACCCCGGACGAGCAGCCCCGAAGCGTAATCCGCGTGCCGCCGGACAACCATTGGGAGATCGATGCCAGGCTTCCCTTCGAGAAACCGCTGACGGCCTATGTCAGGGAAGTGTTTCCCGAGGTCACCACCGTCACCCTGGAAAATATCGCCAGAAGGCAGTTCGAACTCGCCAACAGCTCTTTAATCGCCGACGCTGCGGGCCTGACCGCACTGAGGCAGATCTTCCATAGCTGGAAAAACGCCGTTCCCTCGCCCCATCCGCAATGGACCGACCCCTTGCTGATGCTGCCCGTGCTCCCGACCTCTTCAGGGATCACGAGCGCTTCGCGTTCGATAGACCTGCCCATTTCCACCTCGACGGGGAGACTGGATCGGCTGGATTTCGACCCCCTACGGTTCCCGCGAGAGTGGAATTTCTTCATGTCGACCTACTCGCCGATGGACCTCAAGCGCTTCATGGCCGGCATCCTGACGCGCAATGGCTACACGGTCATGGAGCCCAACAGTTTCAACAGTTTTCCGGCGCTGGTGTTTCGGCGCACCGGGCATGAGTATGTATTTTTCATGAGCCTGCATCGCACTCGCATGCCGAAACTCTCCCTGCCCACCCACATGAATCCCAACACCACCGGCATCAATCTGGAGACCCAGGTCGGCGACGCTGCCGCACAAGCGGTCAAGGACGCCCATCAGGCCGGCAAAATCATCTGGCTAAAGGGCGGTTCACAGATCCGGCCTGGTTACGCGGACACTGTCTTTATCATTCGGGATGACAACGCCAGGCTGTAGGCTGGCGGCAAAAAAAGCCCGCAGTGTGAGCGGGCGAAAACCAAAGAAGCGCCATGCGCAGTCGCTTCCAGGAGAGGCAGCTGCTTGGGGGATCAACTGCCTCGATAGGTGGAATAGGCGTAGGGCGAAATCAGCAGGGGCACGTGATAATGCTCCTGCTCGGCCGAAATACCGAAGCGCAGCACCACCACATCCAGAAACGCCGGATCGGGCAGTTGCACGCCGCGGGCGCGATAGTAATCGCCAGCGTGAAATTGCAATTGATAGACGCCCGAACGGTAGTCCTCCCCTTGCAGCAACGGTGCATCACAACGGCCATCGCTGTTGGTCTGCGCGCTGGCGACCAGCTGCAATTGCGAGCCCTCCACCCGGTACAACTCGATCTTGATCGCGTTGCCCGGGCAGCCATGTGCAGCATCCAAAACGTGAGTAGTCAAACGTCCCATTGCTTGTGCGCGCCTCGCTGCGGGGCAGTCCGGCACGACGCCTCCTGAATCAGTTGAAAGACAGGCCGCACCGTTTCGGAGCACGAAACGCCACGGCGATGAGATAATTAAGACATTTTAAAAGAAAATTGTACACAATAAAAAATAAACATTCAGCCCATGGGCTGCGCATCGGCACGCCGGCCTCGGCCTCAAGCAAACCAAATGAATACAAGATCCTCCTGACGATTCACTGACCAAGTGGGCAGGTTTCTTGCAGTGTAGACAAGCCAGGGGCAGCAGTGAAAAATGCAGAAAATCAGGCTTACAAATCGCGCATAAAGTTGTATACAATCAATCCATCGTCGTGACGCCAGCCTGTATTTCATCATCAGGGCGCCACCCACATGGTTCGAACAAGAAGGAAAACTGCAGTGAGCGCTGACTACCCACGCGACCTGATCGGTTACGGCAATAACCCTCCCCATCCCCAATGGCCGGGCAATGCCCGCATCGCTTTGTCCTTCGTGCTCAACTACGAAGAAGGTGGCGAGCGTAACGTCCTGCATGGCGACAAGGAATCCGAGGCGTTCCTTTCGGAGATGGTCGCTGCGCAACCGCTGCAGGGCGAACGCAACATGAGCATGGAATCGCTGTACGAGTATGGCAGCCGTGCCGGTGTCTGGCGGGTCCTCAAGCTGTTCAAGGAGTTCGACATCCCGCTGACCATCTTCGCCGTGGCCATGGCCGCCCAACGGCATCCGGACGTGATTCGCGCCATGGTCGCCGCCGGTCACGAAATCTGCAGCCACGGCTATCGCTGGATCGACTACCAATACATGGATGAGGCCCAGGAGCGCGAGCACATGCTCGAAGCGATCCGCATCCTCACCGAAATCACAGGCGAGCGCCCGCTGGGCTGGTACACCGGCCGCACCGGCCCGAGCACCCGCCGGCTGGTGATGGAGGAAGGCGGTTTCCTCTATGACAGCGACACCTACGACGACGACCTGCCCTACTGGGAACCGAACACCCCGAACGGCAAGCCGCACCTGGTGATTCCCTACACCCTCGACACCAACGACATGCGCTTCACCCAGGTGCAGGGTTTCAACAAGGGTGACGATTTCTTCCAGTACCTCAAGGACGCTTTCGACGTGCTGTATGCCGAAGGTGCCGAGGCGCCGAAGATGCTGTCCATCGGGCTGCATTGCCGGCTGATTGGCCGCCCTGCGCGCCTGGCATCCCTCAAGCGCTTCCTCGAATACGTCAAAGGCCATGAACACGTCTGGTTCAGCCGTCGTGTCGATATCGCCCGCCACTGGCAGCAGGCCCACCCGTACCAAGGGGCTTCGAATCCAGGAGCCTCGAAATGACCGCCTTCCAGACCCTCAAGCCTTCCACCTTGAGCCGTGAAGCCTTCGTCCGGGCTTTTGCCGATATCTACGAACACTCGCCCTGGGTCGCCGAAAAGGCGTTTGACCTGGGCCAGGATCCCTCGATCGACGAGATCGAGACCCTGCACCAGCGCATGAGCGACATCCTGTTGAGCGCCGATCACGCCAGCCAACTGGCGCTGATCAACGCCCACCCGGACCTGGCCGGCAAAGCCGCCGTCCAGGGCCAACTGACCGAAGCCAGCACGAACGAACAGGCCGGCGCCGGTATTCACCAATGCACGGCCGAAGAGTTTCAACGCTTCACCGAGCTGAACGACGCCTACAAGGCCAAGTTCAAGTTTCCCTTCATCATGGCGGTAAAAGGCAGCAACCGGCACCAGATCCTCGCGGCGTTCGAAACGCGCATCCATCACTCGGCAGACGCCGAATTCAAATGCGCCCTGGCAGAGATCAACAAGATCGCGTTGTTCCGATTACTGACCCTTTAGCGAGCAGTCCTGAACCCTGGAACCTGCAAGCATCCCCAGCCAACTTATTTAAAGGCAGACAAGAAGAATGAAAGCTTACGCCGTACCCTTCGAGAAGTTCGTCAACCTGGCCGACGCCCGCCTGGGCACCAAGATCATCTCGGTCACCGATGACTGGTTCGCCGACGCCAACCGCCTGTTCCAGCCGACCCCGGCCGTGTGGAAGGAGGGCGTGTTCGATGATAACGGCAAGTGGATGGACGGCTGGGAATCGCGGCGCAAGCGCTTCGAAGGCTACGACAGCGCGGTGATCCGCCTGGGTGTGGCGGGCTCGATCAAGGGCGTGGACATCGACACCTCATTCTTCACCGGCAACTACCCACCATCAGCCTCCCTGGAAGCCTGCTTCCTGACCGAAGGCGAGCCGGACGAAAACACCCAGTGGACTGAAGTGCTGTCGGCCGTCGAGCTGCAAGGCAACAGCCACCACTACCACGAAATCAGCAACGACCAGGCCTTCAGCCACCTGCGTTTCAACATCTACCCCGATGGCGGCGTGGCACGCTTGCGGGTCTACGGTATTCCGTACCGCGACTGGTCGGCCGTGGGCGACAACGAACAGATCGACCTGGCCGCCGCCCTCAACGGTGGTCGCGCCCTGGCCTGCTCCGACGAGCACTTCGGCCGCATGAGCAATATCCTCAACCCGGGTCGTGGCGTGAACATGGGCGATGGCTGGGAAACCGCCCGTCGTCGTACCCCGGGCAATGACTGGGTGATCGTCGCCCTGGGCCATGCCGGCGAGGTCGAGAAAGTCATCGTCGACACCCTGCACTTCAAAGGCAACTACCCCGACAGTTGCTCGATCCAGGGCGCGTTCGTCAAGGGCGGCACCGACAGCCAGATCGAAACCCAGTCGCTGTTCTGGCGCGAATTGCTGCCGAGCCAGAAGCTGGAGATGCACGCCGAGCACACCTTCGCCGAGCAGATCAAGGCACTGGGGCCGATCACCCACATCCGCCTCAATGTGTTCCCGGATGGTGGCGTGAGTCGCCTGCGGGTGCTGGGCAAGGTAGCGAAGTAGCACCATGATCGTTCCCACGCTCTGCGTGGGAATACATCCCGTGACGCTCTGCGTCACAAAGCGGACGCGGAGCGTCCGGTGAGGCGTTCCCACGCAAAGCGTGGGAACGATCAAATCTAAAAGATTAAGAAGACCAGCATGCGCACACTCAAGATCGAACCGTTGACCAAAGAAGCCTTCGCCCCGTTCGGTGACGTGATCGAAACCGACGGCAGCGATCACTTCATGATCAACAACGGTTCGACCATGCGCTTCCATCGCCTGGCGACGGTGCAAACCGCTACGCCGGACGATCAGGCGATCATCAGCATCTTCCGCGCCGACGCGCTGGAGATGCCGTTGACCGTGCGCATGCTGGAGCGCCATCCGCTGGGCAGCCAGGCCTTCATTCCGCTGCTCGGCAACCCCTTTCTGATCGTGGTCGCGCCACTTGGCGATGCACCTGTATCAGGCTTGGTCCGCGCCTTCGTCACCAACGGCAGGCAGGGCATTAATTACCATCGCGGCGTCTGGCACCACCCGGTGCTGACGATCGAAAAGCGGGATGACTTCCTGGTGGTTGATCGCAGTGGCACAGGCAACAACTGCGATGAGCATTTTTTCCAAGAGGATGAATTTCTAATCCTCGCCCCCCACCAATAAGAGAAGGTCCGATCACGCGCAGACAAGCGTGACGGGCGAGAGGTAAAGACTGTGGAAGCACATATGCTGGAATGGCTGAACCTGAGCGTACGCTGGGTTCACATGATCACTGGCGTGGCCTGGATCGGCGCGTCGTTCTACTTCGTCTGGCTGGAAAACAACCTCAATCGCGTCAACCCCAGGAGTGGCCTGGCCGGCGACCTGTGGGCGATCCACGGTGGCGGCATCTACCACCTGGAAAAATACAAACTTGCACCACCGTCCATGCCGGACAACCTGCACTGGTTCAAATGGGAAGCCTACTTCACCTGGATGTCAGGCATCGCCTTGCTGTGCGTGGTGTTCTATTGGAACCCGAGCGTCTACCTGCTGGCGCCCGGCAGCGGCCTGAGCGGCCCCGAAGGCGTCGCCTTGGGCATCGGCTCGTTGTTCGTCGGCTGGTTCGTCTATTCCTTTCTCTGCGACTCGGCCCTGGGCAAGCGCCCTGCCTTGCTCGGCCTGATCCTGTTCGTGCTGCTGATCGCCGCAGCCTACGGGTTCAGCAAGGTGTTCAGCGGTCGCGGTGCCTACCTGCATGTCGGGGCGGTCATCGGCACGATCATGGTGGGCAACGTGTTCCGCATCATCATGCCGGCCCAGCGCGCGCTGGTGGCGGCCATCGCCGAGAACCGCACCCCCGATCCAGCGTTGCCGGCCAAGGGCCTGCTGCGCTCGCGCCACAACAACTACTTCACCCTGCCGGTGCTGTTCATCATGATCAGCAACCACTTCCCGAGCACCTACGGCAGCCAGTACAACTGGTTGATCCTGGCCGGTATCGCCGTGGCGGCAGTGTTGGTGCGGCATTACTTCAACACGCGCCATGACAGCAACCGGTTTGCCTGGACGCTGCCGGTCGGCGCCCTGGCGATGATCTGCCTGGCTTATGTCACCGGCCCCAAACCCATGCCCAGCGCACCGGATGTGGCCAAGGCACCCGGCGTGATCGAGTACCAACCGTTGCCGGAAACGGCAGTGGGCGGCGGCGCGAAACCGGCGACCGCCCCCGCCGCACCGGCCTCGGCGCCCACTCAGGCCGCCAACGCCCAGGGTCCCTCGTTCGAGAAGGTCCACAGCGTGATCCAGGAACGCTGCTCGGTCTGCCATTCGGCCAAGCCCACCAGCCCGCTGTTCAGTGCCGCGCCGGGCGGGGTGATGTTCGACACGCCGCAGCAGATCCAGCAACAAGCCGCGCGCATCCAGGCCCAAGCCGTGACCAGCCAGATCATGCCGCTGGGCAACATCACGCAGATGACCCAGCAGGAACGCGACCTGATCGGCGCGTGGATCAACCAGGGCGCGCGCACCAACTGAGCCACGCGCTCCAACACCGTTAATCGTCATACCGCTGACAGGTCGACCGGCACACCACCGGTCCCCCGTCAGCGACTGCCTGCGCCTCGACAATAAGAACAAGAGGAAAGCACCCGATGACCAAGCCCCGCCATCAAGCCCCAAATTCGCCGCCCATGCGCTGTTACAGGGCACTTGAGCCCTTCGAGGCAAGCCCGTATCCTGCGCGGCCGTTTGAGGCAGGCCTACAACAAAATCCCTTCCGATCCTGACCAGACCGCCAACTTGTTGCGGCGTTGGCGGACATGACGCGCCCCTGAAAACAGCTTTTCCGACTGATCAAAAAACCGCAGGGCAAGCCATTTCCGATTTTTTCCGGACTTGGCTCAGCGCTTGCTATCAGCATTCGCCACGCTCAAAAAGCTGACCGAACGGATGTTTTCTAATCCATGGAAAAAGGCGCCACACCAGAGCGCTGACCTGAAAAAAAGCGGTACCACTTACCTTTGGGAGCAAACCGAATGAAACGTACGTGCACCAGCCTGATACTCGCAGGCTCCTTGCTGGTCGCAGGCCAGGCGATGGCCGACGACCTGTTCCAATGGCAGAACAACAGCCTGACCTACCTGTATGGCAAGGATTTCCAGGTCAACCCGCGTATCCAGCAGACCGTGACCTTCGAACACGCCGATGCCTGGAAATACGGGGACAACTTCTTCTTCCTCGACCGGATCTTCTACAACGGCCAGGACGACAGCCAGTCCGGCCCGAATACCTACTACGGCGAGTTCAGCCCACGCCTGTCGTTCGGCAAGATCTTCGACCAGAAGCTGGAACTGGGTCCGATCAAGGATGTGCTGCTGGCCATGACCTATGAATTCGGTGAAGGCGACAACGAGTCCTACCTGATCGGCCCGGGCTTCGACCTGGCGATTCCCGGCTTCGACTACTTCCAGCTGAACTTCTACAACCGCCAGACCGAAGGCCCGCGCGCCGGCGACAACGTCTGGCAGATCACCCCGGCCTGGGCCTACACCGTACCGGTGGGTTCTTCCGACATCCTGATCGACGGTTTCATCGACTGGGTGGTGGACAACGACACCAACGACAAGGGCACCTACCACGCCAACCTGCACATCAACCCGCAGATCAAATATGACCTGGGCAAGGCCTTGAAGCTTGGCGCCAAGCAGCTGTATGTGGGCGTGGAGTATGACTACTGGAAGAACAAATACGGGATCGAAGACAGCGAAGGGTTCAAGACCAACCAGAGCAACACCAGCTTCTTGCTCAAGTACCATTTCTGATCTGACTCAGTCTCAGGCCCGCCACACATCCCTGTGGGAGCGGGCTTGCTCGCGAAGGCGACTGAACATTCAATATCAGTGCAAGCTGATCCACCGCTTTCGCGAGCAAGCCCGCTCCCACAGGGGCTCAAGATGGACTCATCCCTGAGTCAACCCCAAAAACCGACTCAACGCCTCGCGCTGCGCCAGTGCATCCTGGCGTCCCAACTCGATCAGCTCGCTGCAATACCCCGCCTCGAACAACAGGTAGCTCAGCACCCCCGCGCCACTCGTCTTGGTCGCACCCGGCCCACGCAAGAAAACCCGCAACGCACGGGGCAGTTCCTGACGATGGCGAGCGGCGATTTCATCGATCGGCTGGCTTGGCGAAATCACCAATACCTCCACCGGCGCCGCGCCCAAGGCATGGGCCGGTACATCATCGGGCAGCAGGTGGCTGAAACCATTCAAGCGTTGAAGCAACTCGATGTCACTTTCCAGGCTGTCGATGAAGGTGCTGTTGAGCATATGGCCGCCGATCTGCGCCAGGGTCGGTTGCAGGCCGGTGTAGCTGCGCTCGGAAGGATCCTGGCCACCGGCGCCACGGGGGTTGCCGCTGACGCCGATCACCAGCACGCGATTGGCACCCAGGTGCAAGGCCGGGCTGATGGGCGCCGATTGCCGCACCGCGCCGTCGCCAAAGTATTGCGGACCGATCTTGACCGGCGCGAACAACAGCGGAATCGCCGAGCTGGCCAGCAGATGCTCCACCGACAGCAGTGTCGGCACACCGATGCGCCGGTGGCGCAGCCAGGCATCGATGGTCCCGCGTCCCTGGTAGAAAGTGACGGCCTGGCCGGATTCATAACCGAATGCCGTCACCGCCACCGCCCGCAATTGCTGTTCGACGATGGACTGCTCGATACCCGAGGCGTGGAATTGGGCCTGGAGCAGTTCGCGCAGCGGCGAACTGTCGATCAGCGCCACCGGCAACTTGGCCCCCAGGCCCAACAGGCTGTGGGTAATGAAACGCGTCGCCTGGGCGATCACGCCGCGCCAGTCGCTGCGCATGACCTGATGGCTGCGTACCGCTTGCCAGAACGCCGTCAGCCGTTCGATGGCGGTCTTGAAGTCCATCGCCCCGCTCGCCAGGCTGACCGCGTTGATCGCCCCGGCCGAGGTGCCAACGATCACCGGAAACGGGTTATCCGCCCCGTCGGGCAGCAATTCGGCAATCGCCGCCAATACCCCCACCTGATACGCCGCCCGAGCCCCGCCGCCGGAAAGAATCAAACCTGTAACCGGTTCAGCTGGGGTCATCGCAATGCTCCGTGCTCAAGGTGATATCAAAAAACTCAGCCGCGTTTGTCGTACAGCTTGGGCTCGCCCGGTGGACGGCTCTTGAAGCGCCGGTGGGCCCAGAGGTACTGCTCGGGACAATCGCGCACCGACTGCTCGACCCATTGATTGATGCGGATGCAATCGGCTTCCTCGGTCTCCCCTGGGAAATCCTTCAACGGAGACTGGATCACCAGGCGATAACCGCTGCCATCGGCCAGGCGCTCCTGGGTGAAAGGCACCACCAGCGCCTTGCCCAGGCGGGCGAACTTGGTGGTGGCGGTGACCGTCGCGGCCTGGATGCCGAACAGCGGCACGAACACGCTTTGCTTGGCGCCGTAGTCCTGGTCCGGCGCATACCAGATCGCCCGGCCGGCCCGCAGCAGCTTGAGCATGCCCCGCACATCGTCACGCTCCACCGCCAGGGAGTCCAGATTGTGGCGCTCACGGCCCCGGCGCTGGATGTAGTCGAACAACGGGTTCTTGTGCTCGCGGTACATGCCATCGATGGTGTGCTGCTGGCCGAGCAAGGCCGCGCCGATTTCCAGCGTGGTGAAATGCAGCGCCATCAGGATCACGCCCTTGCCCTCGCGCTGGGCCTGCTTGAGATGTTCCAGCCCTTCGACATGGGCCAGTTTCGCCAGCCGCGAGCGCGACCACCACCAACTCATGGCCATTTCGAAAAAGGCGATGCCGGTGGAGGCAAAGTTTTCCTTGAGCAGACGCTTGCGCTCGGCAGCGCTCTTTTCCGGGAAACACAGTTCCAGGTTGCGACGGGCAATGCGCCGTCGGTCGCCAGCCACCCGGTACATCAGCGCCCCCAATGCACGACCGACCCGCAGCAATAACGGATAAGGCAATTGCACGATCAGCCACAACAGCCCCAGGCCGCACCACAGCAGCCAGAAACGCGGATGAAAAAAAGCAGCTCGAAAACGCGGGCGATCCATTACAGCTTCCATTAAGACATGGGCCGCGCATTCTACATTGTTCGACCCGGGTTGCGGCTGGCGGACGATCTCGTTATAAGTCTCGGCACTTTTAGTGACAAGCCGTTGTACGCCGACCATGAGCCAAACCGAACCGCTAGACCAAGATCCCGTGTTCCAGCTGAAGGGCAGCATGCTCGCCATTACGGTGCTGGAACTGGCCCGCAACGACCTGGAGAGCCTTGACCGGCAACTGGCGGCGAAAGTCGCCCAGGCCCCGAACTTCTTCAGCAATGCCCCCCTGGTGCTGGCCCTGGACAAGCTGCCGGCCGGCGAAGGCTCAGTGGATCTGCCAGGCCTGATGCGCATTTGCCGCCAGCATGGTCTGCGCACCCTGGCGATCCGCGCCAGCCGCATCGAAGACATCGCCGCCGCCATCGCCGTGGACATTCCCGTGCTACCGCCGTCCGGCGCCCGGGAACGCGTGCTGGAACTGAGCCCGGCCGAAACGAAGAAAGCCCCGGAAAAACCACCGGAGCCCACCATCAAGCCAACGCGGGTCATCACCACGCCAGTGCGCGGCGGGCAGCAGATTTATGCCCAGGGCGGCGATCTGGTCATCGTGTCGTCGGTCAGCCCGGGGGCGGAACTTCTGGCCGATGGCAACATCCATGTATACGGCCCGATGCGCGGTCGAGCGCTGGCCGGCGTCAAGGGTGATACCAAAGCCAGGATCTTCTGTCAGCAATTGAGCGCTGAGCTGGTTTCCATCGCCGGGCAGTACAAGGTCTCCGAGGATTTGCGTCGCGACCCGTTGTGGGGGGCCGGCGTTCAGATCAGCCTGTCGGGCGACGTGTTGAACATCATTCGGCTTTAACGGATACTGCCGCATTTTCCAAGCATCTCTAAAACGAGCGAAAACGGCTTAAACGACGTAGGAAAAAGGATCTGGCAGTGTTTACCGGAGGTAGACCCCGCCCGACAGCCGATTCCAGCCAAGCCTGTCCAATTGCAACGGTTTTCCAGAGATGTTTTTCAGGGGCTGACAAAGTCCCTTTTTCCTTAGGGGTGAAACACCTTGGCCAAGATTCTCGTGGTTACATCCGGCAAGGGTGGTGTGGGTAAGACCACCACCAGCGCCGCTATCGGTACCGGCCTCGCTCTGCGCGGCCACAAGACAGTCATCGTCGACTTCGACGTCGGTTTGCGTAACCTGGACCTGATCATGGGTTGCGAGCGTCGCGTGGTCTACGACTTCGTCAATGTCGTCAACGGCGAAGCGAACCTGCAACAGGCCCTGATCAAGGACAAGCGCCTTGAGAACCTCTACGTGCTGGCCGCCAGTCAGACCCGCGACAAAGACGCGCTGACCCAGGAAGGCGTGGAAAAGGTCCTGATGCAACTCAAGGAAGACTTCGAATTCGTGGTCTGCGATTCCCCGGCCGGTATCGAGAAAGGTGCCCACCTGGCCATGTACTTCGCCGACGAAGCGATTGTCGTGACCAACCCGGAAGTGTCGTCGGTCCGTGACTCCGACCGCATGCTGGGCCTGCTGGCGAGCAAATCCCGCCGCGCCGAAAAGGGCGAAGAGCCGATCAAGGAACACCTGCTGCTGACCCGCTACAACCCGCAACGGGTCAGCGATGGCGAGATGCTGGGCGTCGAAGACGTCAAGGAAATTCTCGCGGTCACCCTGCTGGGGGTCATTCCGGAATCCCAGGCGGTACTCAAGGCTTCCAACTCCGGCGTGCCGGTGATTCTCGACGACCAGAGCGATGCCGGCCAGGCATACAGCGATGCCGTCGATCGCCTGCTGGGCAAGACCGTGGAGCATCGTTTCCTCGATGTAACGAAGAAAGGTTTCTTCGAGCGCCTGTTTGGAGGTAGGTAATGAACCTTTTTGACTTCTTTCGTGCCAACAAAAAGCCCAGTACCGCCTCGGTCGCGAAAGAGCGTCTACAGATCATCGTGGCGCACGAACGCGGCCAACGCAGCACCCCTGACTACCTGCCAGCCTTGCAGAAGGAACTGGTGGAAGTGATCCGCAAATACGTCAACATCGGTAGCGATGACGTGCATGTGGCGCTGGAAAGCCAGGGCAGCTGCTCGATCCTGGAACTCAATATCACCCTGCCGGATCGCTGATCGCCCCGGCGGGAGCCACGGCGGCTCGGGTCCTTCTCCTCCCACCCTTGGGTTCGAGAAGGGCCCGAGCCGCCGTTGGCGTTTGTAACGAGACTGTTTTCAATGCCCCTGTCCAACATCCGCATCATTCATCAGGACGCCGCTGTCCTGGTGGTCGACAAGCCGACCCTGTTGCTTTCCGTGCCCGGCCGGGCCGACGACAACAAAGATTGCCTGATCACCCGCCTGCAGGAAAACGGCTATCCGGAAGCGCGAATCGTGCACCGACTGGACTGGGAAACCTCCGGCATCATCCTCTTGGCCCGTGACCCGGACACCCATCGCGAACTGTCCAGGCAATTTCATGATCGCGAAACCGAAAAAGCCTACACCGCGTTGTGCTGGGGCCAACCGGAGCTGGACAGTGGCAGCATCGACCTGCCCTTGCGCTACGACCCGCCGACCAAACCCCGGCATGTGGTGGACTATGAACACGGCAAACACGCCCTGACCTTCTGGCGCGTACTGGAACGTTGCGGCGACTGGTGCCGGGTCGAGCTGACGCCGATCACCGGGCGCTCGCACCAATTGCGCGTACACATGCTGTCCATCGGTCACCCGCTGCTGGGCGACGGGCTCTACGCCCATCCGCAGGCCCTCGCCGCCTGGCCACGCCTGTGCCTGCACGCCAGCATGCTGAGCTTCACCCATCCGCAAAGCGGCGAGCGCTTGCGCTTCGAGTGCCCGGCACCGTTCTAGATCCGTTAAAAATGGCTTCATCCGATAAAGGCTTGGCATGCAGGTTATTGATTTTCAGGAAACACCCGTCAAAAAAGTCCGCCACCAATTGCTCTACCTGATCTACGGCGACAAGGACGCTTATCGCCACGAAGCCAAGTTCAGCATCCTCACCGCCCTGGCCCACGGCAATCCGGCGACCCTGCCCAGCATCAGGATCCTGACCGACCGGCCTGAGGATTATCGCGGCTGGCCAGTCGAAACCCTCGCGCTGAGCCCGCAGTTGCTGGCCGAGTGGCAAGGCAACAACGGTTACATTCACCGACGCAAGGCCTGTGCCATCGCGGCCGGCCTGACGCTGGCGGAGAAGACCCTGTTCGTCGACACCGACACGCTGTTCCTGTCCGATCCCGACCTGCTGTTCAAGCAAATCCAGCCAGGGCAGTACCTGATGGACAGCTTCGAATACCACTGGGACTATGTCTGCAAGCGCGAGGACTACCTCAAGCTGGGCACGCGCCTGCGCGCCCACGGCATCACCCCGGACAACCGTTTCAAGCTCTACAACAGCGGGTTATGCGGTGTGACGGACAAAGACGGCGCGCTGCTGGCCCAGGCCGTCGGACTGATCGATGAGTGGACCGAAGGTGGCTTCGACATCCACACCATCGAACAGATCGCGATTTCATTCACCCTGCGCAACCAGGCCATCAGCGAAACCAACAAGCACGTTTATCACTACTTCGCCGAGAAGCGCTTCTTCCACACCATGCAAGCGCACTTCTTTGCCCAGCACGGCGAGGCGTTCAATACACAATTGGTGGAGCGTTGCCACGACGTTCCGCGCACCCGGCCTTTTCCGTCGGCCTGGCGGCGGCTGAAGATCAAATGGCAGTTGCGCAATCACAGCGGCCCCTTGCACAGGATCGGTCGCGACCTGCTGTATGGCAGCGCGGCACCAGAGCACCCTTACTACAACCTCTGTCGGCACCATTGGTGGGATTCGGCATCGCGGGAGATCCTTCGCCTGGACCCGAAACACCAGCAACAGCTATTCGGCCAACTGGAGTACTGGCCGCGGCACCTGCCGGAACCTTCCAAGACACAAGACAAGCCCCTGATCATGGCGCACTTGCGCAAGCGGATCACGGCCTCGGGCTGATCGATGGCGGGGCCGTGGAACAATCCACGACGGGGGATTGGGCCTGCAACGCAGGCGGTCGATGGGGTAAACTCCCGCCCATCGCTGTCTGGAGTGACTTATGCGCGCAGAGTTGAACCAAGGCCTGATCGACTTCCTCAAGGCCTCCCCTACCCCGTTCCATGCCACCGCCAGCCTGGCCAAGCGCCTGGAGGCGGCCGGTTATCAGCGTCTTGACGAGCGCGAGACCTGGGCCACCGAGGCCAACGGTCGCTACTACGTCACGCGCAACGATTCCTCGATCATCGCCTTCAAGCTCGGCCGCAACTCACCGCTGCACGACGGCATTCGCCTGGTCGGCGCCCACACCGACAGCCCTTGCCTGCGAGTCAAGCCACAGCCGGAGCTGCAACGCCACGGGTTCTGGCAGTTGGGCGTGGAAGTCTACGGCGGCGCACTGCTGGCGCCGTGGTTCGACCGCGACCTGTCCCTGGCCGGGCGCGTGACCTTCCGCCGCGATGGCAAGGTCGAAAGCCAGTTGATCGATTTCAAGGCGCCGATCGCCACGATTCCGAACCTGGCCATCCACCTCAATCGCGAAGCCAACCAGGGCTGGGCCATCAACCCGCAGAACGAACTGCCGCCGATCCTTGCCCAGTTCGCCGGTGACGAGCGCGTCGACTTCCGTGCCGTGCTCACCGATCAACTGGCCCGGGAACACGGCCTGAATGCGGACGTGGTGCTCGATTACGAGTTGAGTTTCTACGACACCCAAAGCGCCGCGGTCATTGGCCTGCACGGCGACTTCATTGCCGGCGCGCGCCTGGACAACCTGCTGTCGTGCTACGCCGGCCTGCAAGCCTTGCTGAACGCCGACACCGAAGAAACGTGCGTACTGGTGTGCAACGATCACGAAGAAGTTGGCTCGTGCTCGGCCTGTGGCGCCGACGGCCCGATGCTGGAACAAACCCTGCGTCGCCTGCTGCCTGAAGGTGAAGAGTTCGTCCGCACCATTCAGAAATCCCTGCTGGTGTCGGCGGACAACGCCCACGGCGTGCACCCCAACTATGCCGACAAGCACGACGCCAACCACGGCCCCAAGCTCAACGCCGGTCCGGTGATCAAGGTCAACAGCAACCAGCGCTACGCCACCAACAGCGAAACCGCCGGGTTCTTCCGTCACCTGTGCATGGCCGAAGAAGTGCCGGTGCAGAGCTTCGTGGTACGCAGCGACATGGGCTGCGGCTCGACCATCGGCCCGATCACCGCCAGCCAGCTGGGCGTGCGCACCGTGGACATCGGTTTGCCGACCTTCGCTATGCATTCGATCCGCGAACTGTGCGGCAGCCATGACCTGGCGCATCTGGTGAAGGTGCTGAGCGCGTTCTACGCCTCTCGCGAGTTGCCATAACCGCTAAACCTATTTGGACCAGAGACATGCAGGCTCTTGTGGCGAGGGGATTTATCCCCGCTGGACTGCGAAGCAGTCCCAGAACTCACCAACCACCGCGATTATCCGGTAGGCGTAGGGGGTTGCTGCGCAACCCAGCGGGGATAAATCCCCTCGCCACAACAGTGTTCTCCTCAGGATCGCGGGTGATGTGACACACATCACCACAACCCGGCAAAACCCCAACTAGACTGGCCTTATCCTCCCCGACAAGGCCGTCTCCATGGTTTCCATATCGTCGTTCAACGCCATGCTGGTCCCCATCATCGCCGGCATGATCCTGCTGGCCATCGGCTTCAACTTCCGCGACAAGAACGTCGGGGTCTTCGCTATGTGGATCGGCATGCTGCTGATCCTCGCCACGGTGTTATTCAGGATCCTGGCCAAGCTCAACGAGTCAGCCTGAGTTCACCTCAAGCAGACGGTTGCGCGGGCACATCCACTCCGACATGGATCGCGTCGTGTCGCCAGAACTCCAGGTCGCAGTCAATCAGCCGCTGGTGCTGGTCATAGTTGACCCGTGCGATGCGAAGCCCGGGGCTGCCCGCCGAAACCCTCAACGCCGCTGCCGCTTCCGGCTGTAAAGAAGTGGGCACGATTTCGAACTTCACTCGGCCGTAGTGCAGGTCGTAATGGCGGGCGTACAACTCGGTGATGGACTGGTTGAGATCGAACTCCAGGATGTCCGGAAAATACTGCGGGTTCAGGTAGTGCTCGACATACAGCACCAGGCGCTCATCGATACGGCGCACGCGGCAGATCTGGATCACGCTGGACAGCGCCGGCAGTTGCAACCAGGCACACACAGCCGCCGAAGCCGGTTGCAGGCGCGCCGAGATCACTTGGGTAGAAGGCACACGCCCCTGGGCCTCAACCATGGCGTGGAAATGGCTACGCTGCATCAGGTTGTAGGCCAGGCGCGGCGGCGAGACGAACCAGCCGCGGCGCTCCTCCCGATAGATCTGCCCCTGGGCTTCGAGCTGCAACAACGCCTCACGCACGGTAATCCGCGTGGTCCCGAACAATTCACTGAGCTTGCGCTCGGCCGGCAACTTGCTGCCGGGCGCCAGCAACCCATGGTCGAGTTGCTCTTGCAGGACCTGTCCGATGGCTGTCACCGCTTTGGTTGCATCGATGCGCATCAACGTTACCTATCTGGACTAGACCAGCACTGTTTCGGGGCAGGATCGACGGTTCATTGATCCGTTTCTGGGTCCAGCAAGCCTAGGCACTGCTCATGACTGGCAGATGACAGAGCCGCCGAACGGTCGTTTTGCCAGCGTGCAAATTAACGGCCAAGTCCTTTCAGATCAGCTGTTTAACCATGGTCTACGCTTAATTCGCAGCCAACCTCCGCGAGCCGGGTATTTCCGGGAGCCCCCGACACCGACATCAAAATGTCACAGGGCTCGCCTACATTGGCTCAGGTATTGCTGACCTAGACCAACACAACCGCAATCGCAGCGTTGAAAACGCCATAGGAGCTTCGGATGAAACAGCTTTTCCTGGCATCACTGTTAGGCTCGACCATTGCCATGTGCACCGCCGCCATGGCCGCTGACACCGATCTGAAAACGTTGGAAGCCGCTGCGAAAGCGGAAGGCGCCGTCAACAGTGTCGGCATGCCCGATGACTGGGCAAACTGGAAAGGCACCTGGGACGACCTGGCCAAGGTGTACGGCTTGAAACACATCGACACCGACATGAGCTCGGCCCAGGAAATCGCCAAGTTCGCCGCCGAAAAAGACAACGCCAGTGCCGACATCGGCGACGTCGGGGCGGCGTTCGGTCCGATCGCGGTCAAGCAGGGCGTGGTCCAGCCCTACAAGCCAAGCACCTGGGAACAAGTGCCCGCCTGGGCCAAGGACAAGGACGGCAACTGGGCATTGGCCTACACCGGCACCATCGCCTTCATCGTCAACAAGAAGCTGCTGCACGGTTCCGAAGTGCCGACCAAATGGGCTGACCTGAAGACCGGCAAATACAAAGTTTCCATCGGCGACGTAAGCACCGCGGCACAGGCCGCCAACGGCGTGCTGGCGGCGGCCCTGGCGAACGGGGGCAATGAGAAGAACCTCCAGCCGGCCCTGTTGATGTTTGCCGAGATCGCCAAGCAAGGGCGCCTGTCCATGGCCAACCCGACCATCGCCACGATGGAAAAAGGTGAAGTCGAAGTCGGTGTGGTCTGGGACTTCAACGGCCTGAGCTACAAGGCCAAGATGGCCAACCCGGATGACTACGTCGTGCTGATTCCGTCCGACGGCTCGGTCATCTCCGGCTACACCACCATCATCAACAAATACGCCAAGCACCCGAACGCCGCCAAGCTGGCCCGCGAGTACATCTTCAGCGACGCCGGCCAGATCAACCTGGCCAAGGGCAACGCCCGTCCGATCCGCGCCGAGCACCTGAAACTGCCGGAGGAGGTCCAGGCCAAGCTGCTGCCGAACGAGCAGTACAAAGGCGTGACCCCGATCAAGGATGCGGATGCGTGGGAGAAGACTTCCAAGGCACTGCCGCAGGCGTGGAATGAACAAGTCATCGTCGAGATGAAGTGAGGCGGTAGTCAGACCCGCTCGGATATCCACTGGCAATCCAATTGTGGGGGCAGGCCCTGTGGGAGCGAGCTTGCTCGCGATAAACGATGACACGGTATTGCTGTTGAACCGTGTCGCCTTCATCGCGAGCAAGCTCGCTCCCACAGAAGCTCGCTCCACATTGGATCTGCGGTGAGTCCGAGTTTTCTGGTGTCCATCCGGAGTCCTGGTATCCATGAAGCACAACGTCATCCTGGTGGTGCTCGACGGTCTCAACCATGAGGTCGCCCGGCATGCCATGGGGCATTTGCAGGCTTACGTTAGCGCAGGACGCGCGGCCCTCTACAAACTGGAATGTGAGTTGCCCGCCCTGTCCCGCCCACTCTACGAATGCATCCTCACCGGCGTCGTGCCCATCGACAGCGGGATCGTGCACAACAACGTCACGCGCCTGTCGAACCAGCGCAGCATTTTCCACTACGCCACCCAGGCCGGCCTGAGCACAGCGGCTGCGGCGTACCACTGGGTCAGCGAACTCTACAACGCTTCACCCTTCGTGGCCGGTCGCGACCGTCACACCGACAATCCCGACCTGCCGATTCAATACGGGCATTTCTACTGGAACGACCACTACCCCGATTCCCATCTGTTCGCCGACGCCGAACACCTGCGTCAGCGCTACTTGCCGAACTTCCTGCTGGTGCACCCGATGAATATCGACGACGCCGGCCACAAGCACGGCCTCGACACCCCGCAATACCGCAACAGTGCCCGCTCGGCCGACATCAACCTGGCGGTCTACCTGCAAGCCTGGCTCGACGCCGGTTACCAGGTGCTGGTGACCTCCGACCACGGCATGAACAACGACCGCTCCCACAACGGCCTGCTGGCCGAAGAACGGGAAGTTCCGCTGTTCGTCCTGGGTGACAGCTTCAGTTTCGATCCCGCTGCCGCACCGAAGCAGACCGAGCTGTGCGGCACCATTTGCCAATTGCTCGGCATCGACCACGACAAACCCTATTGCCAGGAGTTACTCAAGTGAACGCCATGACGCGCGGCAAATGGCTGGCAGCGTTGTGCCTGGTGCCCTTCGCGATTTTCTTCATCGTGTTCCAGATCGCCCCGTTGCTCTGGGTGCTGGTCAACAGCCTGGAATCGGAAGAGTTCGGCTGGGGCCTGGCCAACTTCAGCAAGATTTTCAATTCCAAGTTCTACCTGCAAGCCATCCAGCACAGCCTGGAGATCAGCTTCTGGTCCAGTGTGTTCGGCATCGTCATCGCCGTGCTCGGCAGCTACTCACTGCGCCGTGTGGATTCGCGGCTGCGCAACTTCGTCAATGCCTTCGCCAACATGACCAGTAACTTCGCCGGCGTGCCCCTGGCCTTCGCCTTCATCATTTTGCTGGGGTTCAACGGCAGCATCACGATCATGCTCAAGCAGGCGGGGATCATCGAGGATTTCAACCTGTATTCGAAAACCGGGCTGATCATTCTCTACACCTACTTCCAGATTCCCCTCGGCGTGCTGCTGCTCTACCCGGCCTTCGACGCCCTGCGCGAAGACTGGCGCGAATCCGCCGAGTTGCTCGGCGCCAGCGGCTGGCAGTTCTGGCGGCACATCGGCTTGCCGGTGCTGACCCCGGCACTGCTGGGCACCTTCGTGATCCTGCTGGCCAACGCCCTCGGTGCCTATGCCACGGTCTACGCGTTGACCACCGGTAACTTCAACGTGCTGCCGATCCGAATCGCCGCCATGGTCTCCGGCGACATTTCCCTCGACCCGAACCTGGCCAGTGCCCTGGCCGTGGTGCTGGTGGCGTTGATGACCGTGGTGACCATCGTCCATCAGTTGCTGCTCAAGAGGAGCTACCATGTCTCGCGCTGAACCGGGCTCCGTCGGGCTCTATCATCGGGCGGTGGTGTACCTGCTGTTCGCCATCCTGCTGCTGCCCCTGGCCGGCACGCTGGTCTACTCCATCGCCAGCAGTTGGTCGGCCACCGTGCTGCCCAGCGGCTTCACCTTCAAATGGTATGTGCAGTTGTGGAGCGATCCGCGCTTTCTCCACGCCTTCGGTCAATCGTTGCTGGTCTGTGTCGGTGCGCTGGTGCTCTCGGTGGTGTTGATCCTGCCGCTGCTGTTCGTGGTGCACTACCACTTCCCCAAACTCGACGCACTGATGAACATCCTCATCCTGTTGCCGTTCGCGGTGCCGCCCGTGGTGTCGTCGGTGGGGCTGTTGCAACTCTATGGCTCCGGGCCGCTGGCGATGGTCGGTACGCCGTGGATCCTGATCGGTTGCTACTTCACCGTCGCCCTGCCGTTCATGTACCGGGCGATCACCAACAACCTGCAAGCCATCAACCTGCGCGACCTGATGGACGCCGCCCAACTGCTTGGCGCCAGCACTTTCCAGGCCGCGTTCCTGGTGGTGCTGCCAAACCTGCGCAAGGGCCTGATGGTGGCGCTGCTGCTGTCCTTCTCGTTCCTGTTCGGCGAATTCGTGTTTGCCAACATCCTCGTCGGCACCCGCTATGAAACCCTGCAGGTCTACCTGAACAACATGCGCAACAGCAGCGGCCACTTCACCAGTGCGCTGGTGATCTCCTATTTCTTCTTCGTACTGGTCCTGACCTGGGCGGCCAATATCTTGAACAAGGACAAAAGCCAATGAGCTACGTCAGCGTCCAACACCTGCAAAAAAGCTATGCCGGCACCCCGGTGTTCAGCGACATCAACTGCGAGATCGCCAAGGGCGAATTCGTCACCCTGCTCGGCCCTTCCGGTTGCGGCAAGTCCACGCTGTTGCGCTGCATTGCCGGCCTGACCGCAGTGGATGCCGGCCAGATCATCCTCGACGGACAGGACATCGTCCCGCTGAGTCCTCAGAAACGCGGCATCGGCATGGTCTTCCAGAGCTACGCCTTGTTCCCGAACATGACCGTGGAGCAAAACGTCGCCTTCGGCCTGCGCATGCAAAAGGTCGACGCCTCGGACAGTCGCCAACGCGTGCTGGAGATTCTGCGCCTGGTGGAGCTGCACGATTTTGCCGCCCGCTATCCCCATCAACTCTCCGGCGGCCAGTGCCAGCGTGTCGCCCTCGCCCGCTCCCTGGTCACGCGACCGCGCCTGTTGCTGCTGGACGAGCCGCTGTCAGCCCTGGATGCGCGGATTCGCAAGCACTTGCGTGAACAGATCCGACAGATCCAGCGTGAATTGGGCCTGACCACGATTTTCGTCACACATGACCAGGAAGAAGCCCTGACCATGTCTGACCGGATTTTCCTGATGAACCAGGGAAAGATCGTACAAAGCGGCGATGCCGAAACCCTTTACACTGCGCCAGTCGATGTCTTTGCCGCCGGCTTCATCGGCAACTACAACCTGCTGGACGCCGACAGCGCGAGCAAACTGCTGCAGCGGCCGGTGAACGGTCGCATCGCCATCCGCCCCGAGGCCATCGAACTGAGCCGCAGCGGCCAGGCCGATGCGCTGATCCGCAGCCACAGCCTGCTGGGCAACGTCATCCGCTACCGGGTCGAGGCCCGTGGCGTGGAGTTGGTGGTGGATGTGCTCAACCGCTCAGCCGCCGACCTGCACCCCGATGGCGCACGGTTGGCACTTTCCATCGATCCATCGGCGCTGTGTGAGGTAGCCTGATGGCTTTGTTGATTTTGAAGCTGATCTTGAAAAGGGAAACACGTTGATGGCCCTGGCAATTTTTGATCTGGACGAAACCCTGATCCACGGCGACTGCGCCACCCTCTGGAGCGAACAGATGGGTCGCCTGGGCTGGGTCGATCCCGAGTCGTTCATGCGGCGCAACAACGAGCTGATGGATGCCTACAGCCACGGCAAGCTGAGCATGGAAGAGTACATGGACTTCAGCCTGGAACCGATGATCGGCCGCACACCGGAAGAAATCGAGCACCTGGTGGCGCCGTGGGTGGAAGACTTCATCGAACCGATCATCTTCAGCGACGCCACCAAGACCATCGCCGAACACCGCAAGGCCGGCGACCGGATCCTGGTGATCTCGGCCTCGGGCACGCACCTGGTCAAGCCGATTGCCGAACGCCTGGGTATCGATGAGATCCTGGCGATCGAGCTTGAAGTGGCCCATGGCGTGTACAGCGGCAAGACCGTGGGCACCCTGACCTACCGCGAAGGCAAGATCGCGCGGTTGCTGGATTGGCTGGATGCCGAGGAGGAGAACCTGGAAGGCGCGAGTTTCTATTCCGACTCGCGCAACGACCTGCCGTTGTTGCTCAAGGTCGATCACCCGCACGTGGTGAACCCGGACCCGGTGTTGAAGGCCCATGCCGAATCGGCCGGGTGGCCAATCCATAGCTGGAAATAAGCAGCCCGGTGTGGGAGCGAGCTTGCTCGCGATGACGGTCGCACACCCAACAACTTTGTTGACTGTCACACCGCTATCGCGAGCAAGCTCGCTCCCACAAGTCTGCGCAAAATCAGCTCAGGTTCTCATCGATCAGCAACACCAACTTGCCCGACACCTGATTGGTCGCCAGCTCCGCGAACGCCGCCTCGGCGTCCTTGATCGCGAAGGTCCGGGCCAACTGCGGGCTCAGGCGCTTGTCGGCAAACAGCGGCCACACCTGTTGCCCCAGCTCACTGATCAAGTCGGCCTTGAATTGCTCATCGCGGCTGCGCAGGGTCGAGCCGAGCAGTTGGATACGCTTGCCCAGCACCTGGGCCAGATCGAGCTCGGTCGAGCGCCCGCCCATCAGGCCGATCAACACCCAACGGCCGTCAACTGACAAAAGTTTCACGTTGAGTTTGGCGTAGCTGCCACCCACCGGATCGAGGATCACATCGAAGGGACCGAGGTCGTTCAAACCCTCCAGGCCATCGGTGCGTACCACCCCGCCTTGGGCGCCCAGGGCCTCGCAATAGGCGAGACGATCAGCGGAGCCGACACTGACCCAGCATGGGTTGCCGAACGCCTTGCACAGCTGGATCGCGGCCGAGCCGACGCCGCTGGCCCCGGCGTGCAGCAGCACTTTCTCGCCCGGCTTGAGCGCCGCCAGCTGGAACAGATTCAGCCACGCGGTGCTGTAGACCTCAGGCAGCCCGGCCGCTTCAGCCAAGGACAAGCCCTCCGGCACCGACAGCACATGCCGGCCATCGACCACCACCTCCTCGGCCATTCCACCGCCGGCCAGCAACGCGCAAACGCGGTCGCCCACCTGCCAGGACGAGCCCGGCCCGACCTCGCTGATCACCCCGGAACACTCCAGCCCCAACACTTGGCTGGCGCCGGGTGGCGGCGGGTAAAGCCCGGCTTTTTGCAACAAATCGGCCCGATTCAGGCCGGCGGCCGCCACACGGATGCGAACTTGCCCCACATCACACGTCGGGCTCGGCTCATCTGCCCATACCACTTGGCCTTCAACGCCTTGCAATGCTTTCACGGTGCCTCCATAGTGAGTCTCGACTGGGCCCGCTGCTTCAACGCCGGGCTTTCTTGCATTATGCGCCCGGGCCACATGGAACCGGCGACTTCAAAGACGGCCTAATATGCGTTATCAATTGTCCCTGCGTCGAATCAGCATGAAGCATCTGTTCCCCAGCACCGCCCTCGCGCTCGTCATTGGCCTCGGCCTGTTACCGTTGTCGAACGATACGTTCGCGGCCAACAGCTGGGACAAGCTTCAGCCCGATCGCGACGAAGTGATTGCCAGCCTTAACGTCGTCGAATTGCTCAAGCGCCATCACTACAGCAAGCCGCCGCTCGATGACGCGCGCTCGGTCATCATCTATGACAGCTACCTGAAGCTGCTCGATCCGTCCCGCAGTTATTTCCTGGCCAGCGACATCGCCGAATTCGACAAGTGGAAGACCCAGTTCGACGATTTCCTCAAGAGCGGCGACCTGAACGCCGGGTTCACTATCTACAAGCGCTACCTGGACCGCGTGAAGGCGCGTCTGGACTACGCCCTTGCCGAGCTGAACAAGGGTGTCGACAAAATCGATTTCAATACCAAGGAAACCTTGCAGGTCGACCGCAAGGACGCCCCTTGGCTCAAAAGCACAGCCGAACTCGATGACCTGTGGCGCAAGCGCGTCAAGGACGAAGTGCTGCGCATGAAGATCGCCGGCAAGGATCCCAAGCAGATCCAGGAAACCCTGACCAAGCGCTACAAGAACCAGTTGGCGCGCCTGGACCAGACCCGCGCCGAGGACATTTTCCAGGCGTACATCAACACCTTTGCCATGTCCTACGACCCGCACACCAACTATCTGTCGCCGGATAACGCGGAAAACTTCGACATCAACATGAGCCTGTCCCTGGAAGGCATCGGTGCCGTGCTGCAGAGCGACAACGACCAGGTGAAGATCGTGCGCCTGGTCCCGGCGGGCCCCGCAGACAAAACCAAACAGGTCAGCCCGGCGGACAAGATCATCGGTGTCGCCCAAGGCAACAAGGAAATGGTCGACGTGGTCGGCTGGCGCCTCGACGAAGTGGTCAAGCTGATCCGCGGCCCGAAAGGCTCGGTGGTGCGCCTGGAAGTCATCCCGGCCAGCAACGCGCCGAACGACCAGACCAGCAAAGTCGTGGCCATCACCCGCGAAGCGGTGAAACTGGAAGAACAGGCGGCGAAGAAATCGGTTCTCAATCTCAAGCAGGACGGCAAGGACTACAAGCTCGGCATCATCGAGATCCCGGCTTTCTACCTGGACTTCAAGGCTTTCCGCGCCGGGGATCCGGACTACAAGAGCACCACTCGCGACGTCAAGAAGCTGCTGACCGAACTGCAGAAGGAAAAGGTCGACGGCGTGGTCATCGACTTGCGCAACAACGGCGGCGGCTCCCTGCAGGAAGCCACCGAGCTGACCAGCCTGTTCATCGACAAGGGCCCGACCGTGCTCGTGCGTAACGCCGATGGCCGAGTGGATGTGCTGGAAGACGAAAACCCGGGCGCGTTCTACAAAGGGCCGATGGCCTTGCTGGTCAACCGCTTGTCGGCCTCGGCCTCGGAGATTTTCGCCGGCGCCATGCAGGACTATCACCGGGCACTGATCATCGGCGGCCAGACCTTCGGCAAAGGCACCGTGCAGACCATCCAGCCGCTCAACCACGGCGAGCTGAAGCTGACCCTGGCGAAGTTCTACCGGGTGTCCGGCCAGAGCACCCAGCACCAGGGCGTACTGCCTGACATCGATTACCCGTCGATCATCGACACCAAGGAAATCGGTGAAAGCGCCCTGCCCGAAGCCATGCCGTGGGACACCATCCGGCCGGCGATCAAACCGGCCGTGGACCCGTTCAAGCCGTTCCTGGCCCAACTCAAGTCCGACCACGACGCGCGCTCGGCCCAGGATGCGGAGTTCGTGTTCATCCGCGACAAGCTGGCCCTGGCGCAGAAGTTGATGATGGAGAAAACCGTCACCCTCAACGAAGCCGACCGTCGTGCGCAGCATGCCGACATCGAGGCCAAGCAACTGGCCATGGAAAACCTGCGTCGCAAGGCCAAGGGCGAAGAACCGCTCAAAGAGCTGAAGAAAGAAGACGAAGACCTGATCACCGAGCCGGAGAAGACCAAGCCGGAAGACGATGCCTACCTGAGCGAGACCGGGCGGATCCTGCTGGATTACCTGAAACTCAATACGGCGATCGCCAAGCACTAAGATGATGGCCATTTAATGGTGATGCTCGTCGGAGTGTCATCAAACTGACATCAGTCTGTCGTGAAATACAGGACTGGGTGCCCCGCACCCGGTCCTTTTTTTATCGCCCGAGATTGCCATGACCACGACAGAACAGCTGAGTGCCTTGAGTTCGATCCTGGCTCAAAGCGGTTTGCACAGTCTGTTCCAACCGATCATCTGCCTTTCCGAACGGCGCATCGTGGGCTACGAAGCCTTGACCCGCGGCCCTTCCAACAGCCCGCTGCACTCGCCCATCGCGCTGCTCTCCGTGGCGCGCCAGGCCGGACGCCTCAGCGAGCTGGAGCTGGCCTGCCGCCGCAGCGCCTGCCAACGCTTCAACGAGCAAAAACTGCCGGGCAAGCTGTTTCTCAACGTCTCGCCCGAATCCCTGCTGGAATCCGCACACCAGACGGGGCGCACGCTGCAATTGCTGCAGGATTTCGGCATCGCACCCAGCCAGGTGGTGATCGAACTGACCGAACAGACCCCTATCGATGACTTCCAGCTCCTGCAAACCGCCCTGCATCACTACCGGGCCATGGGTTTCTCGATTGCCCTGGACGACCTCGGCGCCGGTTATTCGAGCCTGCGGTTGTGGTCAGAATTGCGACCCGACTATGTGAAGATCGACCGGCATTTCATCGACGGCATCCATCAGGACGCCCTCAAGCGCGAGTTCGTGGGCTCGATCCTGAAAATCGCCCGGGCTTCCCGCGCCCAGGTGATTGCCGAGGGAATCGAACTGCCGGAAGAACTGGCGGTGCTGATCGAAATGGGCGTCGACCTGGTCCAGGGTTATCTGCTGGCCCGCCCCCAGGAACAACCGTCACGCGATGCCCGGGCGCTGATGCCCAGGCAGGACAGCGGCGTGGCGGCGCTGAGCGATGAGATCAACGACCTCAGTGCGCTGCTCAACGAACAACCGGCGATGGCTCACAACACACCGACCGCCACCGTGCTGGAAGCGTTTAGGCGCCAGGCCAACCTCAACTCCCTGGCCGTGCTGGACAATCAGAACCAACCCTGCGGTATCGTCCATCGCCATTCACTCTCCGACGCCTTGCTCAAACCCTTCGCCACCGACCTGTTCGCCCGCAAACCCATCAGCCGGCTGATGAGCGATGACTTTCTGGCGGTGGAGTTGAACCAATCGTTGCAACAAGTCAGCCGCCTGATCACCAGCCGCGCCCGACAACGCATCGAAGAAGACTTCATCATCACCCTCAACGGCGGCTACCTGGGCCTGGGCCGGGTGATCGACGTGCTCAAGCTCATCACCGAGCTGAAAATCCAACAGGCCCGCTACGCCAACCCACTGACCCTGCTGCCGGGCAACGTCCCGATCCAGCAATGCCTCACGCGCCTGCTGCAACAACGGCAGGAATCGATGATCTGCTACGTGGACATCGACAGCTTCAAGCCCTTCAACGATATCTACGGCTACGGCCGCGGCGACGAAGTCCTGCTGTGCCTGGCCCAATGCCTGAACGAACGCATCGACCCCAGCCGCGACTTCGTCGGCCACATCGGCGGCGACGACTTCCTGCTGGTCCTCGGCCCGGAAGACTGGCGCAAACGCCTGGACCAATTGCTGAGCGACTTCCAGACCCATTGCCGGCGCTTCTATCGGCCTGAACATCTGGAGGCGGGATGCTTTACCGCACTGAATCGGCAAGGGGTTCGCCAGGAATTCGCGTTGTTGTCGCTGTCGATTGGGGTGGTGCACCTGCGCGCCGAGGCCTGCGAGAAACTGGATGCCAGCCAACTGGCGGAACTGGCCTCCCAGGCCAAGCATCATGCCAAGGACATTTTGGGGGGGAGTGTGTATTTGGTGGAGGGTTTGGCTGAGCGGGAGGCTGTGGTGGAGTTGGGG
>NZ_FMUZ01000043.1:0-42783 GCF_900101575.1 Pseudomonas sp. NFACC37-1
CCCGACGCCTTGCCACTCCCAGTAAAAGCTCGCCCCGCCGGCCAGTTGCCGCTGGAGGATGACGTGCTGGTCGTCGTAGTCGTAGCGTTCGCTTTCACCGGCGGCATTGGTCGCTTCGATCAGTCGGAAACGTCCGTCGTAGCGGTAGGACACCAGCGTCTGTTCGGTCCGCCAGGCCTCGTCGAGGGTGAGGGCCGGGTGGAAGCTCTGGTAGTCGACGGCGACCAGGTGGCGCTGTTCATAACGCAGGCGCAGGGAACGCCCGGCGCCGTTGTCCAGGCGGCTGATGTCGCCGTGGATGTTGCGCTGGACGGTCAGGCGGTTGTCGTAGCGGTCGCTGAGGGCGATCAGGTGGCCGTCGCGAAAGTGCAGGAACGGGGCGTTTTCCCCAGGCTGGACGATGATCAGTTCGTCCGGCGCAGCCCCCAGGTAGATGGCCGCCCGGGCCAGGCTGTTGTGGATCGCCGGACGCTGGGTGGTGGGCAACGGAAAGATCGTGCGGCGGTTTTCCTGGTCGACCCAGGTGACCTGCTCGCCTTTGAGCTCCAGGCGATGGGCCAGGGCATGGCTCCAGCCGCGCCCGAGGCCAACGTCCAGGGCGACGGCGCTGGTGCGGTACAAACGGGTGAAGACGAACGGCAAGCGCCCGTCGAGGGTGCCGTCGTCCAGGGTCAGCAGTTCTTCGCCGGTGACCATCGACACCGGGCAGCCGCTGGTCTGGGTCTGGGCCGCGGTGTCGGCGCTGTCGCCGTTGGGGTTTTTCGATTGGGCCGGGGCGTCGTCGTGGGGTTCGTGTTTTTTCAGCGTGGTGTTGCGTTGCGCATCCCAGCGCAGTTGCAGCCGGCCTTTTTTTATTCCCGCTGCGACGCCGCGCACCGCCACGGTTTTGTAGCGATCCACGTAGGTCATAAAGCCGTTGACCACCGCGAAGATCGCCTTGACGAAACGCTGCATGGCATTCAGCAGGGTTGCGCCGTGCCTGGCCAACCGCATCGACAGGTAGGCGATCCCGGCCCCCGCCCCGGCAAAGGTCAAGACCACGCCGATCAGCAAGTCGATCACGCACTGCACCACCACGGTCGAGAGTGCTTCGGCCGTTTCGCCGGCGACTTCGCTGGGCGGTAGCATCTCCAGCCAGAGGCTGGCGGTGCGCACCAACAGGTACAGCGCCGCTTCGTCGCTGGCCAGCAGTTGCAGCTTGGCCATTAGCAGCGGCGTGTCTCGTGCCAGTGTCTTCAATTGATCAGCGCTGTCACCCAATCGCTGAACAAACCGGCCAGGATCCTTGAGGATGTCCGACAGCAGGCTGATGCTGTCCCACACCCCCTCGATCGCCGCCCAACTGCCGGCGAGCAACCCGTTTCCCACCGCAGCCGCCGAGGTCGCCAAGGACTGCTGGGCCCATCGCGGCTTGAAGCCTTGCCACTCACCCCGTAGCCAGTCCGTCAGATCCCCAGTCAAGCCATCGTAGGAAGAAAACAGCTTCTCGATCTGCCCGGGAGACACCTCGCCCTGGACATGGACCCGATAGGACTTGCCCGCCTCCCCCTCGAAAGTCCCGAGCCCCTGGGCGTCCAGGGTCACCGGCGTGACCTTGCCGCTGTCCACCTCCACCACATCCACTACGATGTCGCCCAGCGGGATGTCGTACACCGACTCGAACTTGCTCTCGATCGTCATCCCACCCAGGGGGCACTGGACGACCGTGGAGAGGAAATCATCGTCACCGCTGCTGACGACGGTGGTGCTGTCGCCGAAGCGGATCAGCCGCTCCATGCCCATCAGCGAGGGCAAATCGGCCGCGCGGCTGGCCCGGTCCGCCGTGCGGCTGTACCAGCGCTCAAGTTGCTCGCGGTAGACCGCCAGGGTGTCCTGGAAGCTGTCGAGTTCCTGCTCGATACGGTTCACCCGCTCCATCAGGACAGGGCTCGCTCAAGGGCCGGCAGGAAAAAACGGTCGAACATGGGCAGCGTCTCGCAGCACTCAGGGAGCGCGAGACTGTGCCGGGGATGACGGGGGAATTAAGTCAGGGGAACGGGACAAAGGATGTAGGGCGATTCGCTAAATCCGCCCGACTTCGTCACGAATAGCCTGTGGATAACGCTAGCGGTCGCGAGCGTCGAGTGCCTTGAGCTTGATCTCGGCCAACGGATGCCCGGCTTCCGCCGCCAGGGTCCACCAACGTGCCGCTTCGACCGGGTCCGGCGCCTTGCTGGTTGTACCGGCCAGGCTGATCACGCCGACTTGGTAGGCCGCCTTGCCATCACCCGCCAGTGCCGCCAGCCGCAGCAGGCGAACCCCTTCTTCACGGGCGCCCAGCCCTTGGCCGCGAAACGTGAGGATGTGCCCATAGAAACTTTGCGCACCGACATCGCCCAGGTTCGCCATACGCGAGAATTGGCCCTCGAGCCAGGCCCAGCCACGCGCCTGGCGGACGAACCAGGACCAGTGAAACAACCGGCGCGCCAGCCAATAACCGATCCGCGCCTTGAGTCGCCAGAGCACTCAGGCCTCCGCCGACTCGGGGTATTCGTATTCAAACACCCGGACCACTTCCGAAGCGTGCCAGGAGGCGGCGGCCACTCCATCGGAAGGCCCGGAAAAGCGGCCCAGGCGCTCAACGCATTCGAAGAACCCCGTGCGCGGCAACCGGCTCGCGCCCTGGCTGATCACCAAAGAACTGCGCAGCGGCTGTTCTGCCCGGGCGTCCAGCGCCGCCAGGTGTTCAAGGGCCGCAGTCAAGGTCTGCATGGCCGGGCTGGGGAGCTGCAAGCGCTCCAGCAAGGCGCGGTAAGTCAATAAATGGCGTTGGCGACGCGCCTGGTCCAATTCACCCAACAACCCATCCCAATGCTGCCGACTGATGCGTACGCTCACGATTCTTCCCTCCAACCCGGCACCGTCAATTCCCAGGCCAGACTGCGCCGAATCGCGGCATCGGGCTGTCGCTCGCCGCTCTCGATCAAGGCCAGATAAGACGGGCTGATACCTACCGTGCGGGCCAACGCGTCGATGGCGATGCCCTTCCCTTCGCGCAAACTGCGTAATTGGTCCAAGCCAGGGAGAACCTGGCCGGGTGCCGCCGCGTGACGGACTGTCGCTTCCCGCGGCGGAGCTTGATCGATGCCTGCTGCCTTCAACAACGCTTGGTACTGATCCCACGGCAAAACCGCGTACTCGGGCTCTCCGTCACGTGTGATTACTTGAATATCCATGTTTACCCCGTAGGACAACAACACTTAGCGAGTCAGCCTTTTTCCTTGGAAGTGTAATCCTAAATGCTGGCTAAGGTCGCGGGGTGATGAATTCTCAGGGGATCAGGGCTTTTTCTGGCCTTGGAGCTGGAGTTGTTCCGGGGTATCGGGAAGCCTTTCGACTTGAGCCAGTTTCTCGGGCGACTGCCGATAACGCCAGGCGCGGAATGCCTCGAGTTCGACGTCGAGGGTTTTCATGACCCAGGCCAGCACCGCGATATCGTCGAACATGCCAAACATCGGCAAGATATCTGGAATCGCGTCCAGGGGACTGAGGAAATACATGAGCCCCGCCACCACCGACAGCATCGACTTGGCGCTGACCGCACGGTACTCACCCCGCCAGTAAGCCAGGCACAAGGCCTGCAACAGGCGCAGGTCTTCCTTGAGCTTGCCCAGCCGTCCGCCCTCCCGGGCACCTTTGCTGGCGACGGCAAAGAGCAACGTCGGTAATCGACCGCGGGCCAGCAAGCGGCCTGCCAAGGGCAGAAATCGCGCAAAATTCCACGGGGCCTTCATTTTTTCTCCCACTGAAATGTTATCCACACAAATTGTGGATAACCTTGTGAACAGAGCTGCATTTCACCGCTGAAGCCCCCGTTTAATAAGGGCCCGGCTTAGATCGGGCGTTTTTTACTCACATAAAAAAACCCAATATTTCATTGACTTGACCGGCTGACTGCGTCTAGCACAGCGCCTGTATTGCCTATGACTGTAGCTTGCCCCATGCGTTCGGTTTTTTTGCCATTTGCCGTAGCCCAGATGCGACAACGCCCCGCATGAGCGAGGCGTTGTCGTTATAGCAGACCGATTACTTGGCTGCGTCTTCTTTTGCCGGATCCTTGATCGCCAGCAGTTCCAGGTCGAACACCAGGACCGAGTTGGCCGGGATGGCCGGGCTCGGGCTCTGGGCGCCGTAGGCCAGGTCGCTCGGGATGTACAGCTTGTACTTCTCGCCGACGTGCATCAGTTGCAGGCCTTCGACCCAACCCGGGATCACGCCGCTGACCGGCAGGTCAATCGGGCTGCCACGCTCGACGGAGCTGTCGAACACGGTGCCATTGGTCAGTTTGCCGGTGTAGTGAACGGTCACGACGTCGGTCGGCTTAGGCTGTGGACCATCGGCTTTCTTGACCACTTCGTACTGCAGGCCGGAAGCGGTGGTGGTCACACCGGCTTTCTTGCCGTTTTCCTCGAGGAATTTCTTGCCAGCGGCTGCCGACTCTTCGCTCATCTTGGCCATGCGCTCTTCGGCACGCTTTTGCAGCGCGGCAAAGGCTTCGACCAGTTCTTCGTCTTTCAGCTTCTGTTCTTTCTTGCCGACGGCATCTTCGATGCCCTGGGCGACCGCTTTGGAGTCCAGGTCATCCATGCCTTCCTGAGCCAGGCTCTTGCCCATGTTCAGGCCAATACCGTAGGAAGCTTTCTGCGCCGGGGTTTTCAGCTCTACGCTGGTCTGCGAGTCGCAACCCGCGAGTACCAGGCCAACCAGGGCCACCGCCGCCGCCAACCGATGCTGTTTCATGCTATTTCCTTGTTCATGCGCCTAAAGGGCAATCGAATAAAGCCGCGAGCTTATCAGGCGGCCACGACCAATGGCTACCGGCATGTGAGCCGCAAAGTGATGATAAGTTCAGGACCGCAAACGCTTTTTAACCTTGGGCAAATGAAGCATCTGTCATCCGTTGCGTACAGGGACACATTGCCGCTCCCCACAGGCCAAGGGTAATGGCCACTTGCCCGCCGCGCAGCACTGAGGCATAAGGGCTTATCAAAAAAAAACAAGGACGTTACCGTGCGCCTTCTCTCTCGCATTCTGTTGCTGCTCCTCGCGCTGCTGATCCTCGTCGTGGCCGTGGTGCTTTATTACGTCGCCAATCCTCGCTTGCCGTTCTATACCCCCGTCGAACAGGTGCACTACCTGGATCAATGGAGTGCCGCCGAGCGCCAGACGTATTACTTCACACCCCAGGGCACCCAGGTCAAAGGCCTGCGCTACGACTGGTTCACCGCCCTCGAATTGCCTTTTTCGCAACAACGCTTCGCTTCGCCGGAGTACCTGGCGCGCTTCGGCTTCCTGATCGATCCGGCGCAGAAAGCCTCGCCTGACAACCCCGGCAACTTGCCGGTAGGGTTCGCCCGGCACCAGAACCCGGGCAGCACCGACCAGTTCCTGGATATCACCTGCGCGGCGTGTCATACCGGTGAATTGCACTTCAAGGGCCAGGCGATACGGATCGATGGTGGCTCGGCCCAGCACGTGCTGCCTTCTAGTGTTCCTACACTGCGTGGTGGCAGTTTCGGACAGGCATTGGTCGCCAGTCTGGCGTCTACCTACTACAACCCGTGGAAATTCGAACGCTTCGCCCGCCAAGTACTGGGCAAGGACTACGACGCCCGCCACGAAGAGCTGCGCAAAACGTTCAAAGCTTCCCTGGACACATTCCTGCGAGTGGCCTGGAACGATACCCATCGCGGCCTCTACCCCACCGAAGAAGGCCCCGGGCGTACCGACGCCTTCGGTCGCATCGCCAATGCCAGCTTCGGCGACGCCATTTCGGCGGAAAACTACCGGGTGGCCAACGCTCCAGTGGATTACCCGCAACTGTGGGAAATATGGACGTTCGACTGGGTGCAATGGAACGGCTCGGCCCAGCAGCCGATGGCCCGCAACGTCGGTGAAGCGCTGGGGGTCGGTGCCACGCTGAATTTCTTCGACGCCCAGGGCAAACCGCTGCAGGGCGATGCGCGATACCCTTCCAGCGTGCGCGTGCGCGACTTGAACAAGATCGAAGAAACCCTGCAACTGCTCAAGCCGCCCGTGTGGCCGGAAGCGTTGCTGGGCGCGATCGATAAACCCTTGGCCGCCAAGGGCCGGGCCCTGTTCACCGAAAACTGCGCCGGCTGCCATGTGCCCAAAGTGGTCCAGGGGCCTGACAGGCCGGTGCAGCAATTGCACATGCTGCCTGTGCAGGTGATCGGCACCGACCCCGGCACCGCCAATAACATCGCCGACCATCGCTTCGACCTGACCAGCCTGCAGTGGGATCCGGCCGAGCTGGCGAAGCTGGACGTGCAACTGCACCCGACCCCGACGGAGCCGCTGGACCTGAGCCAGCTTTCGGTCGCCAAAGGCCTGGCCTACGTCACCGCCTTTGTCGAAAACCGCGCTTACCGCGACGCCGGTGTCACCCCCGTCGAACGCCCGGCCCTGGACGGTTTCGGCCTGCCCATTGGCGTGCGTGAACTGCGCGCCTACAAGGCCCGGCCGCTGGCGGGTGTCTGGGCCACGCCACCGTTCCTGCACAACGGCTCGGTGCCGACGATCTATCAACTGCTGTCCCCCCAGGACGAGCGGGCGACCACGTTCTATAAGGGCAACTTCGAATACGACCCACGCCACTTGGGCTATCGCACCGAAGCGTTCACCAACGGCTTTATCTTCGACACCCGGATTACCGGCAATCACAACAGCGGCCATGAGTTCCGCGCGGGCGAACGCGGTAACGGCGTCATTGGCCGCTTGCTGCAACCGCAGGAACGCTGGGCCTTGCTGGAGTATTTGAAAGTGCTGGGCGGGCCACTGGAGTCGCAACTGTAATGATGAACCTCACCGGTAAAAGGATGTTGGCATGTTGATCACCCTCTGGCTGCGCCTCGGCGCCTTTTTGGGCAAGACGCTCCTGTGGCTGCTGGGTATCGGGTTGCTCGGCTGGGCCCTGTCCACGGCCTGGTTTGCCTGGCAGCACAAGGGACCGGTCCCGGACAAGGAACAGATCGCACCCGGCGAAGCCGCCATGACCCAGGACATCATCCAGACCGCGATCCGCATCGTCGATCAGCACCGCGAAGGCACGCGTTACCTGCGCGACGCCCATGCCAAGGCCCACGGTTGCGTCATGGCCGAGGTCCAGGTGCCGAGCGACCTGTCGGCGCCGTTGCGCCAGGGCGTGTTTGCCGAACCGGGCAAGACTTGGCAGGCCACGATCCGTCTGTCCAACGGCAACGCTTATCCGCAATTCGACAGCCTGCGCGATGCACGGGGGATGGCGATCAAGCTGCTGAACGTACCGGGCAAGCAACTGCTTGCTGATCGGCAATCACAGGGCGAGCAGGATTTCGTGATGTTCAATCATCCGAACTTCTTTGTCAGTGATGTCGCCGAGTACCGTCAGAATGTGGCCGCCCAGGCTGACGGGAAGAAGGCGATGGCGTTCTTTCCGAGCCTGGACCCGCGCACCTGGCAGATCCGTCATCTGTTCATCGCCCTGGCGACCCTCTCGCCGGCTCCGGCCAGTCCGACCCAGACCACTTATTTCTCGGTATCGCCTTACAAATTCGGCGAAGCCAATGCCAAGTTTCGCGTCGCGCCGGACCCGGACAGCTGCCCAAGCTACAACTTGCCACCGCAAAACCAGGACCTGCCGAACTTCTTGCGCAGCGCCCTGAACCAACAGTTATCCACAGACCGGGTGCCGGCGTGTTTTGTCTTGCAGATCCAGCGTCAGGATCCGAGCAAGTACATGCCGATCGAAGACACCAGTATTGAATGGCAAGAAAGTGATGCACCGTTCGAGACCGTGGCGCACATCAAGGTGCCGGCCCAGGATTTCGACACGCCCAAGTTGAACCTGGCCTGTGACAACCAGTCGTTCAATCCGTGGTTCGGCATCGAGGCCCATCGCCCTATCGGCGGCATCAACCGTTTGCGTAAAGCGGTGTACGAGGCGGTCAGCGACTACCGCCACAGCCGCAATGCCGAGCAGTAGCAACGGCCAAATGACAGGCAACAAAAAGCCCGCTCATTGAGCGGGCTTTTTGTGGTGACCTGGCGTTCAGCGGGCCAGGAAACCGAAGATGGCGCAGCGGACGGGACTCGAACCCGCGACCCCCGGCGTGACAGGCCGGTATTCTAACCGACTGAACTACCGCTGCGCGTAACATTGAAAGTTTGGTGGGTGATGACGGGATCGAACCGCCGACATTCTGCTTGTAAGGCAGACGCTCTCCCAGCTGAGCTAATCACCCTTCACTTTCGATGCGGGGCGCATTCTCTCACAGTTTTTCGTAACGTGCTGATCTAATTAGCAAATTTCAGAAAAAAAGAAGCAACGCACACCGCAGGAACTACAAATAGCAAAAAGCCCGCGTTAGCGGGCTTTCCGTGGTGACCTGGCGTTCAGCGTTCCAGGTAACCGAATATGGCGCAGCGGACGGGACTCGAACCCGCGACCCCCGGCGTGACAGGCCGGTATTCTAACCGACTGAACTACCGCTGCGCGTAACACGTTGAACGAATGGTGGGTGATGACGGGATCGAACCGCCGACATTCTGCTTGTAAGGCAGACGCTCTCCCAGCTGAGCTAATCACCCTTCGCTTTCGGTGTGGCGCGCATTCTACGGAGCACTCTTTAAGCTGGCAAGCACTTTTTAAATTAATTTTTTCAGGCCTTCCAAAGGCTTAGCGAAGGGTTGGCCTATGGCGCCGCGAAGAGAATAATGCCCCCCTTTGTATAAAGGAGAGACTCACCCCATGTGGTTCAAAAACCTGCTTATCTATCGCCTGACCCAAGATCTGCCTTTTGATGCCGAGGCGTTGGAAACTGCACTGGCCAGCAAACTGGCGCGTCCATGTGCAAGCCAGGAGTTGACCACTTACGGTTTCGTTGCGCCGTTTGGCAAAGGCGAAGACGCACCATTGGTACACGTCAGCCAGGACTTCCTGCTGATCGCCGCGCGCAAGGAAGAACGCATCCTGCCGGGCAGCGTCGTGCGCGATGCCCTGAAGGAAAAGGTCGAAGAGATCGAAGCCGAGCAAATGCGCAAGGTCTATAAAAAGGAACGGGACCAGCTCAAGGATGAAATCATCCAGGCGTTCCTGCCCCGCGCCTTCATCCGTCGCTCGTCCACCTTCGCCGCCATCGCGCCGAAACAGGGCCTGATCCTGGTGAACTCGGCCAGCCCGAAACGTGCCGAAGACCTGCTGTCCACCCTGCGCGAAGTCATCGGCTCGCTGCCGGTGCGCCCGCTGACGGTCAAGATGGCCCCGACCGCCACCATGACCGACTGGGTCAAGACCCAGAAAGCCGCGGACGACTTCTTCGTGCTGGACGAATGCGAACTGCGCGACACCCACGAAGACGGCGGCATCGTGCGCTGCAAGCGCCAGGACCTGACCAGCGACGAAATCCAGCTGCACCTGAACACCGGCAAGGTGGTGACACAATTGTCGCTGGCCTGGCAGGACAAGCTGTCCTTCGTGCTCGACGACAAGATGGTGGTCAAGCGCCTGAAATTCGAAGACCTGCTGCAGGACCAGGCGGAACAGGACGGTGGCGACGAAGCCCTCGGCCAACTGGACGCCAGCTTCACGCTGATGATGTTGACGTTCGGCGAGTTCCTGCCGGCGCTGGTTGAAGCGTTGGGTGGGGAAGAGATTCCGCAGGGGATCTAAACCCGGCGGATAGCTACCTTGTGGGAGCGAGCTTGCTCGCGATAGCGGCATGACAGCCACCGAGATGTTGACTGACACTCCGCTATCGCGAGCAAGCTCGCTCCCACATGAGTATTGGATGTTCTTAATAATAAGGATCAGGTCATGCGCGCACTGGCTGCATTGAGCCGCTTTGTCGGCAATACCTTCGCTTACTGGGTACTGATTTTCGCGGTGGTGGCATTCCTGCAGCCGCAGTGGTTCGTCGGCCTGAAAGTCGCCATCGTGCCTTTGCTGGGACTGGTGATGTTCGGCATGGGCCTGGCCCTCAAGATGGAGGATTTCGCTGAGGTTGCCCGTCATCCGGGGCGGGTGGCCCTGGGGGTGATTGCCCAATTCGTGATCATGCCCGGCACGGCGTGGCTGCTTTGCCAAGTGTTCAGCCTGCCGCCGGAGATCGCCGTCGGCGTCATCCTGGTGGGTTGCTGCCCGAGCGGCACATCATCCAATGTCATGACCTGGCTGGCTCGCGGTGACCTGGCCCTGGCCGTGGCGATTTCCGCCATCACGACCCTGCTCGCCCCGCTGCTGACCCCGGCGCTGATCTGGCTGCTGGCCTCGGCCTGGTTGCCGGTGTCGTTCTCGGCGCTGTTCTGGTCGATCCTGCAAATCGTCCTGTTACCGATCGCACTGGGCATCGTTGCCCAACGCCTGTTGGGTGTCCGGGTTCGTCATGCCGTAGAAGTCCTGCCGCTGATATCCGTGGTGAGCATCGTGATCATCGTCGCGGCGGTGGTGGCGACCAGTCAGGCGAAGATCGCAGAATCCGGCCTGCTGATCATGGCCATTGTGATGCTGCACAACAGCTTCGGTTACTTGCTGGGGTACTTCACCGGGCGCTTGTTCGGCCTGCCATTGGCCCAGCGCAAAACTCTGTCCCTGGAAGTGGGCATGCAGAACTCCGGCTTGGGCGCGGCCCTGGCCAGCGCGCATTTCTCGCCGCTGGCGGCGGTCCCCAGCGCGCTGTTCAGTGTCTGGCACAACATTTCCGGGGCTTTGCTCTCGACGTACTTCCGGCGCATGAGCGAAAAGCAAGACCGCGAAACTCTGGCCGCCCGGCAAACCGCTGACTAAGGCAAACTTGATCGAGTGGTCAATCATTGGCACTCTATCCATCCAGGCGGGGACGACCCCGCCGCTCGATCGAGTCTTAAATCCGGGGACGACCCCATCCATCGATGAGGTGTTTGATGTCCTGGATCATTCTGTTTTTTGCCGGCCTGTTCGAAGTCGGCTGGGCTGTCGGCCTGAAGTACACCGACGGCTTCAGCCGCCCTCTCCCCACTGCACTGACCATCGCCGCCATGGCGATCAGCCTCGGCCTGCTCGGCCTTGCCATGAAGGAACTGCCGCTGGGTACCGCCTATGCGATCTGGACCGGGGTCGGTGCCGTGGGCACGGTGATCGCCGGGATCATTTTGTTTGGTGAGTCGATGGCGCTGGTTCGCCTGGCCAGCGTGGCGTTGATCGTTGCGGGGTTGATCGGGCTCAAGGTCAGCGCCTGATTGACCTGTGGGAGCGAGCTTGCTCGCGATAGCGGTCTGCCTGTGACCTCAATGCCAGCAGACAGATTGCAATCGCGAGCAAGCTCGCTCCCATAGTTTTTCGTCCTAACGGACAGTGCCGCGCAACTCCCCCACCAACGCCTGCAAACTCGAAGGCGTTGCCGCCTCGACCTCCACCGCCGAACCCGCCACCAGCGTCACCCGTGACCAGAACCGGCGAAACAGCCCCTTGGCCGGGTCGCGGCTGAAGAAACTGCCCCACAAACCCTGGAGCGCCAGGGGAATCACCGGCACCGGGGTTTCCTGGAGGATGCGCGTCAATCCGCTCTTGAACTCATTGATCTCACCGTCAGCGGTCAATTTTCCTTCAGGAAAAATGCACACCAGCTCGCCGTCCTTCAGGTATTGGGCAATTCGCTTGAAGGCTTTTTCGTAGATCTGAATGTCTTCCTGGCGCCCGGCAATCGGGATGGTCCCAGCAGTGCGGAAGATGAAATTCAGCACCGGCAGGTTGTAGATCTTGTAGTACATCACGAAGCGAATCGGCCGACGCACCGCGCCGCCAATCAGCAAGGCATCGACGAAAGACACGTGGTTGCAGACCAACAGCGCAGCCCCTTCATCCGGTATCGCCTCCAGGTTGCGATGCTCCACGCGGTACATGGAATGGCTCAGCAGCCAGATCATGAAACGCATGCTGAACTCGGGGACGATCTTGAAGATATAGGCGTTGACGCCGATGTTGAGCAGCGACACCACCAGGAACAACTGCGGGATCGACAGCTTGGCCAAGCTCAGCAAGACGATGGAGACAATGGCCGAAACCACCATGAACAACGCGTTGAGAATGTTGTTGGCGGCGATCACCCGTGCCCGTTCGTTCTCCACCGTGCGCGACTGGATCAGCGCGTACAGCGGCACGATGTAGAAGCCACCGAATACACCCAGGCCAAGGATGTCGATCAACACCAGCCAGGCGTGGCCGAAACCGAGCACTTCAAGCCAACCGTGCCCCTCGACACTGTCGGGAATTCCACCGGAATGCCACCACAGCAGCAGACCGAACACGGTGAGCCCGAACGAGCCGAACGGCACCAGGCCGATCTCGACTTTGCGTCCGGACAGTTTTTCGCAGAGCATCGAACCCACCGCGATCCCCACCGAGAATACGGTCAGGATCAAGGTCACCACGGTTTCGTCGCCGTGCATCCACTCCTTGGCATAGGCCGGGATCTGCGTCAGGTAAATCGCCCCGACGAACCAGAACCAGGAGTTGCCGACAATCGAACGGGACACCGCCGGGGTTTGCCCCAAGCCCAGCTTCAGGGTGGCCCAGGATTGGCTGAAGATGTTCCAGTTCAGGCGCATTTGCGGCGAGGCCGCCGCCGCGCGTGGAATGCCGCGGCTGGCGAGGTAACCGAGCACGGCCACGCCGATGATCGCGGTCGAGACGACGGGGGCGTAATGCGCCGAGGACATCATGATGCCCGCGCCGATAGTACCGGCCAGGATCGCCAGGAAAGTCCCCATCTCCACCAGGCCGTTGCCACCGACCAACTCTTCCTCATGCAAGGCCTGGGGCAGGATCGAATACTTCACCGGACCGAACAGCGCCGAATGCGTGCCCATGGCGAACAGCGCCAGCAGCATCAACCACAAATGATCGAACATGAAGCCCACGGCGCCGACCGCCATGATGACGATTTCGCCGAGCTTGATCAGACGAATCAGCGCGTCCTTGGCGAACTTTTCCCCAAACTGCCCCGCCAGCGCCGAGAACAGAAAGAACGGCAGGATAAACAGCAGCGCGCAGAGGTTGACCCAGATCGAGCGGTCACCGTCGATGGTCAGTTTGTAGAGAATGGCGAGAATCAGCGACTGCTTGAAAATGTTGTCGTTGAACGCGCCAAGGGACTGCGTGATGAAGAACGGCAGGAAACGCCGCGTGCGAAGCAAGGTGAACTGCGAAGGGTGACTCATCTTCCATGTTCCTGAGTGGCGTGGACGCTTATTGGAATGAACGTTTTTCGATCCAGGCCACACATTACCTGTCTTTAACGATTATTTCGCCAGCCCTGCAATGCAGGGCGACACAAACAACTCACCGTGCCAGGCCCCTGCCAGCGTTCGCCGCGCCACGATCAGCCACATCACCACCAGCATCGCCACCAGCACACTGCCGAAGACGCTGAAGAATTCCAGTTTCAGCAGGTCCGCCAGTTTCAGCGTGGTCAGCGCAAACACGCCCAATGGGAAGGTAAAGCCCCACCAGCCAAGGTTGAAGGGGATGCCGCCGCGTAGATAGCGGGCGGTGATCAGCAACGCCATCAACATCCACCAGAACCCAAAACCCCATAACGTGATACCGGCCACCAGCCCCAATCCGGCGGCGATGTCGCCCACGCCAGGCAGGCCATTGGCGGCAAAAATCAGGGGAGCATCATTGCCCAGCAACAACATGCCCAGGGCACCGGTGCCAATCGGGCCGAGGGCTAGCCAGCTCGAGGCCGCCATGCTTTCGTGAGGCAGTTTGTGCAGGGCCATGCGCAACAGCAGGATTGTCAGGATGCTGAACGCGACGGGTAGGGAAAATGCCCAGAGCACGTAGCTGGTGACCAGCATGATCAGTTGCGAATGAACGTCCGCCAGATGCGGCGCCAACAGCCCACCGCTGGCGGCGGCCACTTCGGCGGCCACCACCGGCAGCAACCATACCGCGGTCATCTGGTCGATCCGGTGCTCCTGGCGGGTGAACATCAGGAAGGGAATCAGCACGCCACAGGCCAGGGACATGGCCACGTCGATCCACCATAACACCTCGGCCACCGTTACCACGCCCTCGCCCCAGCGCGGCAGACCAAACAGCAAAAGGCCGTTGATGAGGGTCGCCAGCCCCATGGGAATGGTGCCGAAAAACATCGAGACCGTTGAATGGCCGAAAATCCGTCGTGCTTCGTCGAAGAACAACACCCAACGGGCCGTATACATCAAGGCGAACACCACGAACAACAGCGTGTTGAACACCCACAGCCCTTCGCCCAGAGCGTGCAGGCCTGGCATAGCTGCCGGCCATTGCGCCAAGGCCAGCGCCAGCACACCGGTACCCATGATCACGGCAAACCAGTTTGGCGTGAATTGACGAATGGCCTCCATCGGCCTGGGCAAATGGCTCAAGGGCCGAAAGCGGCTTTTTGCAGCACATGTCATGATGAACTCCTGTCCTCGGATGAGGTGGAGCCATGCTAGAGCCGGATCGAATATCTATATAACGGGTAATTTCTCTATCTGTTATCTACTTTACAGATAACAGTTAGACACTGCCCTCAGTCTCGATCACCAGAATCCTCGCTTCGCCCAAGGGCTTGGCCACATGCTCGGTGCCCACCGAGGCGTAGAAAATGTCTCCGGCGTCCAGCAAGGTCGCTTTTTCGACGCCCTCTTCCCGATAGCACATCTGCACTTGCCCATCGAGCACCACGAAGACTTCCTGGCCGTCGTTGATGTGCCATTTGTACGGCTGATCGGTCCAGTGCAGGCGCGTGGTGATGCCGTTCATGTTGGCGATATCCAGCGCCGCCCAGGCACGGTCACCGGTGAAGGATTTGCTGCGGATGATTTTCAAGAGATCCGTCCGGAAGAAAACTGAGGTGCCAAGACTAACCCACTGCCCACGGCACCTGCATGCCTGGTTTCAAGGCCGAACGCCATCGCTGAGCGGTTTTATCGACTGCCGTAACCCCAACAGTGCTGCGACACACAACACAATCAACACGGCGCCATACCCATCGGTGGTCGGGATCAAGCCGAACACCCGCGTCAGGTTCCCCGCCAGCAGCGACGGCAGGCTGAAGGCCAGGTAACTGAGGACATAGAACGCCGACATCAAGCCGGCCCGTTCGTGGGGCAACGCCAGCGGCATGAGGCTGCGCAGCGCCCCCAGGAACCCGGCACCGAAACCGCCACCGGTGACCAGCGTGCCGACGAAGAACAACGGCAAGCTGGCGCCATGCACCGCCACCAGCACCAATGCCAGGCCGATCACCAACAGGCTCGCGGACGGGCGCAATATTGTGTCGGCCTCCTGGTTGCGCAACAGGTAGATGGCTGATGCGCCACTGAGGGTCAACACCGCCACCAGCGCGCCACCGATCAGATTGGAGGTCGATCCGGTGGCCGCCCGCACCAGCGACGGTGCCAGTGACAGGTAGAAACCACCCACGGCCCAGGCCGCCAGATCCAGTGGCAGGACCCGCCACAAGGCTCGCCGCGCCTGGAGTGGCACGTGCAAGGTCGGACGCAAGGATTGCCAGACACCCGCTTGCGGGCTGACGCTTTCTTTCAGGCGCCAGAGGTAAACGGCCTGGGCCAGGAACAACCCCAGCAGCAGCCAGTAGGTCAGTTGCAACGGCAACGGCGCGAACTCGGCCAGCAGGCCACAGCCCAACGCCCCGCAGGCCATGCCCAACAGCGGCGCAACGCTGGTGATCAACGGGCCTTGGCGACGGTCGAAGTCCAGCAAAGCAGCACCCAATACACTGGTGGCCATGCCGGTAGCGAACCCCTGGATCAACCGGGCACCGATCAACCAGGCGACGCTATCGGCGCTGATAAACAGCAGCATCGCCAATATGTTGAGCAACAGCGCCACGAAAATCACCGGCTTGCGGCCCAGGTAATCCGACAGCGACCCCACGGTCAGCAAGGCCGCCAGCAGACTGAAGGCGTACACGCCGAAAATCAGCGTCAGAACGGCCGGGGAAAACTGTAATTGTTCCTGATAGAGGTGATACAACGGCGTCGGCGCGCTGGACGCAGCGAGAAAACCGAGCAAGGTAAGCGCCAGGAAGATCAGGCTGGCGCGGGTCGAAGCTGGACGGGACATGGGCACGCTCCACAAGAACATTCGCAAAAGCTAATTTTTTGCTTTTGCGGAGTGTGCTACCGGTGTGCGCTTAAAGCAAATTCTTTGTGTTAAGGTCTGACGCATGGCTATTAAAGAAGGTTTACGCCCCGGCGGCCGAAGCGCCCGGGTCCAGGAATCGATTCATTCGGCGGTCCGCGCCCTGCTGCAAGAGCAGGACCGCGCGACACTGACCGTGCCGCAAATCGCTGCGCGCGCCGGGGTCACGCCGTCCACTATCTACCGGCGCTGGGGCGATCTGCCGGCGCTGCTGGCCGACGTCGCCATCGCCCGCATGCGCCCCGACGGCGAACCGGCCGACACCGGCAGCTTGCGCGGCGACCTGCGCGCCTGGGCCGAGCAGTACCTGGACGAAATGAGTTCCGAGCCCGGTCGTAACATGATGCGCGACATCCAGGCCTGCGCCACCCCAGGGTATTGCGTAGGGATCATCAGCCGTCAGTTGCAGATCATCCTGGACCGCTATCCCGATGAACCCAACCCGGGCGTCGAGCGGCTGATCAATGTGGTGGTGGCGCCGACGGTGTTCCGCATTCTCTTTGCCAGCGCGCCGTTGGAAGTGGGGGAGTTGTATCGGTTGGTGGATATTGCGTTGGGTCAGTAACACCGCATTCGCGAGCAAGCCCGCTCCCACATTGGATCTGTGGTGAACACAAATCTTGTTCCCACTGGAGATCCAATGTGGGAGCGGGCTTGCTCGCGAAGAGGCCCGAAAGAACACCAAGTAATCTGAGCATTTCCCCCACCTGCGACACCCCACCACGCCTCGACCTTGGTCGACACTGACGAACCCGAGCGGGCATGCGAGACTGTCCTGCCGGGCTCAAGTCCCGGTGTCTTTGTCCGGGAGTTTCCATGTCGTTGTCCAGCGGGCTGATCGCCGTTGTCGCCCTGGCCTATATGGCCATCATGTTCGCCATCGCCTTCTACGGCGACCGGCGCAGCACGCCGCTGCCGCCACGGGTGCGGGCCTGGGTCTATAGCCTGTCGCTGGCGGTGTATTGCACCAGTTGGACGTTCTTCGGCGCCGTGGGCCAGGCCGCCGAGCAGCTCTGGTCATTCCTGCCGATCTACCTCGGGCCGATCCTGCTGCTGGTGCTGGCGCCGTGGGTCCTGCAGAAAATGGTGATGATCAGCAAACAGGAGAACATCACCTCCATCGCCGACTTCATCGCCGCCCGCTACGGCAAGTCCCAATCCCTGGCGGTGGTGGTCGCACTGATCTGCCTGGTGGGCGTGCTGCCGTACATTGCCTTGCAGCTCAAGGGCATCGTGCTCGGGGTGAACCTGCTGATCGGCGCTGGTGCCGACGCCATGGGCACCCGCGCCCAGGACACCGCGCTGATCGTCTCGCTGATCCTGGCGCTGTTCACTATCGTGTTCGGTACCCGCAACCTGGACGCCACCGAACACCACCGTGGCATGGTGCTGGCGATTGCCTTCGAATCCCTGGTCAAGCTGTTCGCCTTCCTGGCGGTCGGCGCGTTCGTGACGTACGGCCTGTACGACGGTTTCGACGACCTGTTCAACCAGGCGATGCTCGCCCCACGCCTGGAGCAATACTGGAAAGAAACCATCAATTGGCCGTCCATGGTGGTGCAGACCGGGGTGGCGATGATGGCGATCATCTGCTTGCCGCGGCAGTTCCACGTGACCGTGGTGGAAAACATCGAGCCCCAGGACCTGCGCCTGGCCAAATGGGTATTTCCCGCCTACCTGGCCCTGGCCGCGCTGTTCGTGGTGCCCATCGCCCTCGCCGGGCAAATGATGCTGCCCAGTTCCGTGCTGCCGGACTCGTTCGTCATTAGCCTGCCGCTGGCCCAGGCCCATCCGGCCCTGGCGGTACTGGCGTTCATCGGCGGCGCCTCGGCGGCCACCGGCATGGTGATCGTGGCCAGCGTGGCGCTGTCGACCATGGTCTCCAACGACATGTTGTTGCCCTGGCTGTTGCGCCGCAACAACGCCGAACGCCCCTTCGAGGTGTTCCGCCAGTGGATGCTGTCGGTGCGCCGGGTCAGCATCGTGGTCATCCTGTTGCTGGCCTATGTCAGCTATCGGTTGCTGGGCTCGACGGCGAGCCTGGCGACCATCGGCCAGATCGCCTTCGCCGCCGTGACCCAACTGGCCCCGGCCATGCTCGGCGCCCTGTACTGGAAACAGGCCAACCGCCGCGGCGTGTTCGCCGGCCTCGCCACGGGGATCTTCCTGTGGTTCTACACCCTGGTGTTGCCGATTGCCGCCCACAGCCTGGGCTGGTCGCTCAGCAGCTTTCCGGGGCTGGCCTGGCTGCACGGCAATCCCTTGAACCTGCCGATTACGCCGCTGACCCAAGGGGTGGTCCTGTCCCTGGCCGGCAACTTCACACTGTTCGCCTGGGTGTCGGTGCTGTCGCGCACACGCGTCTCGGAACACTGGCAGGCCGGGCGCTTCATCGGCCAGGAAATCAGTGCCCGCCCCAACCCCCGCTCGATGCTTGCGGTGCACATCGAAGACCTCTTGCAACTGGCCGCACGTTTCGTCGGCGAAGAGCGGGCGCGGCAAAGTTTCATTCGCTTCGCCTACCGCCAGGGCAAAGGCTTCAACCCGAACCAGAATGCCGACGGCGAATGGATCGCCCACACCGAACGCCTGCTGGCCGGTGTACTCGGCGCCTCTTCGACACGTGCGGTCGTGAAAGCCGCCATCGAAGGCCGGGAGATGCAGCTCGAAGACGTGGTCCGGATCGCGGACGAAGCGTCGGAAGTGCTGCAGTTCAACCGCGCCCTGTTGCAAGGCGCCATCGAGAACATCAGCCAGGGCATCAGCGTGGTCGACCAGTCCCTCCGGCTGGTGGCGTGGAACCGCCGCTACCTGGAGCTGTTCAAGTACCCGGACGGCTTGATCAGTGTCGGCCGGCCCATTGCCGACATCATCCGCTACAACGCCGAACGTGGCCTCTGCGGGCCGGGCGAGGCGGAAGTCCATGTCGCCAGGCGCCTGCACTGGATGCGCCAGGGCCGAGCCCATACCTCTGAACGGCTGTTCCCCAACGGCCGGGTCATCGAGCTGATCGGCAACCCGATGCCCGGTGGTGGTTTCGTCATGAGCTTCACCGATATCACCGCCTTCCGTGAGGCCGCACAGGCGCTGACCGAAGCCAACGAAGGACTGGAGCAACGGGTAGCCGACCGCACCCGGGAATTGTCCCAACTGAATCTGGCCCTGACCGAAGCCAAGAGCACCGCCGAAGCGGCCTATCAATCCAAGACCCGGTTCCTGGCGGCGGTCAGCCACGACCTGATGCAACCGCTCAATGCCGCGCGCCTGTTCTCCGCCGCACTGTCCCACCAGCACGACGGTTTGCCGAGCGAAGCCCGGCAGCTGGTGCAACACCTGGACAGTTCACTGCGCTCGGCTGAAGACCTGATCACCGACTTGCTGGATATTTCCCGCCTGGAAAACGGCAAGATCAACCCCGACCGCAAGCCCTTCGCCCTCAACGAGCTGCTCGATACCCTCGGCGCGGAGTTCACGGCCCTGGCCCAGGAACAAGGCTTGAAGTTCCGGGTTCGCGGCTCGAAGTTGCGAGTGGACAGCGACATCAAGCTGCTGCGGCGCATTTTGCAGAACTTCCTGACCAACGCTTTCCGCTACGCCAAGGGCCCGGTGCTGCTGGGCGTACGCCGGCGCAACGGCGAGTTGTGCCTGGAAGTCTGGGACCGCGGACCGGGCATCGCCGAGGACAAGCTGCAAGTCATTTTCGAAGAGTTCAAGCGCCTGGACAGCCACCAGACCCGCGCCGAAAAAGGCTTGGGCCTGGGCCTGGCCATCGCCGACGGCCTATGCCGCGTGCTGGGCCATACCTTGCGCGTACGCTCCTGGCCGGGGCGCGGCAGCGTGTTCAGCGTCAGCGTGCCCGTGGCACCGACACAGGCCGTCATGCCGGGGCCCGTGGCCGAACCCAACGGTCATCTGCCAAGCGGCGCGCAAGTGCTGTGCGTCGATAACGAAGACAGCATCCTGATCGGCATGAACAGCCTGCTGACGCGCTGGGGTTGCCAGGTGTGGACCGCGCGCAACCGCGAGGAATGCGAGCGTTGGCTGGCCCAGGGCGGTCGACCGCAACTGGCGCTGGTGGATTTTCATCTGGACGACGGCGAGACCGGCACCGAACTGATGGCCTGGTTGCGCACGCGCATGGGGGAACCGGTGCCAGGGGTGGTGATCAGCGCCGATGGCCGCCCCGAGACGGTGGCCCTGGTGCATGCGGCGGGCCTGGATTACCTGGCCAAGCCGGTGAAGCCGGCGGCGTTGCGGGCGTTGTTGAGTCGGCATTTGCCGTTGTAGGCGCAGGCGTTCTCCAGCCGGGCACTGAGCATGTGGCGAGGGGATTTATCCCCGCTGGGTTGCGTAGCAACCCCAGTCCCGGGCACCGCGGGCAACTGATGAACCATGCAAGCCGGTTACGACTGCTGCGCAGCCGAGCGGGGATAAATCCCCTCGCCACAGGTTTTGCATCAAGCCCAAGGGTTTCATCAATCCTGGGTTTTTGCGGTTTCTTCCGGCAACTCAGGCAGCCCATCCGCATCGGTCATCGCCCGCTCGAGCAAATCGGCAGGCAAGCTCTTGCTCGCCCGGGCGCCGAGCAGCTTGAGCTGTTCGCTACGGCTGATCAGGTTGCCGCGCCCTTCTGTCAGTTTGTTGCGCGCGGCACTGTAGGCTTTGTCCAACTGCTGCAAGCGACTGCCGATCTCGTCCAGGTCCTGGATGAACAGGACGAACTTGTCATACAGCCACCCGGCCCGCTCGGCGATTTCCCGGGCGTTCTGGCTCTGGCGTTCCTGTTTCCACAAACTGTCTATCACCCGTAGCGTCGCCAGCAGCGTGGTCGGGCTGACGATCACGATGTTGCGGTCGAAGGCTTCCTGGAACAGGTTCGGCTCGGCTTGCAGGGCGGCGGAAAACGCCGCTTCGATTGGTACGAACAGCAACACGAAATCCAGGCTGTGCAAACCGTCCAGGCGCTTGTAGTCCTTGCCGGCCAAGCCTTTGACGTGGGCACGCAACGACACCACATGTTGCTTGAGGGCGAGTTGGCCGACGGCGTCATCTTCAGCGGCCACGTACTGCTGATAGGCCGTGAGGCTGACCTTGGAATCGACCACCACTTGTTTGTCGCCCGGCAGATAAATCAACACGTCCGGCTGGAAACGCTCGCCGTCCGGGCCCTTGAGGCTGACCTGGGTCTGATACTCGCGGCCCTTCTCCAGGCCGGCATGTTCAAGCACCCGCTCCAGGATCAGTTCGCCCCAGTTACCCTGGGTCTTCTGACCCTTGAGCGCCCGGGTGAGGTTGGTGGCTTCGTCGCTCAGGCGCAGGTTCAGTTGTTGCAAACGCTCCAGTTCCTTGCCCAGGGAGAAACGTTCCCGGGCCTCGGCCTGATAACTTTCTTCAACGCGTTTTTCGAAGGACTGGATGCGCTCCTTCAGCGGGTCGAGCAACTGGCCCAGGCGTTGCTGGCTGGTTTCGGCGAAACGCTGTTCACGTTCGTCGAAGATCTTCCCGGCAAGCTCGGCGAACTGCGCCCGCAGCTCGTCTCGCGAGCCTTGCAGGTCTTCCAGGCGTTGCTGATGGCTTTCCTGCTGCTCACGCAGTTCGGCCTGCAACGACGCCGCCTGGGCATCGAGACGGCGCAGCTCGGCTTCCTTGTTGGCACGTTCGAGGTTCCAGGCGTGGGACGCATCCCGGGCATTGTCACGCTCGATCTGCAGCAATTCGACCTCACGGCAGGCCGCGGCAAGCTCGGCCTGCTTGGCGGCGTTGGCCTGGCTCAGATCACTGATTTCGTCACGGCAGGCGTCGAGCTGGGCGTTGAGGCCATCGTGGGCCATGTGGGCCGTGGCCAGGCGCTCCTCCAGCAGGGCCAGTTCAGTCTGCGCGGCAGCGGCTTGGCGTTGCAGGTGCCAGGCCAGAGCCAGCAACGGCACCGCAGTGCCTGCCAGGCCAAACAACAGGCTGGTCAAATCCATAGCCATGACAATTCCTGCCGATTTAATAAAGCCCGAAGGTTAACCAAGCGGCTTGGGGTTGCCCAGCGCGGTCTTCGTTTTCAGTCTTCGATTTCACCGAGGGCCCGGCGGGCACGATCATCGCCGGCCCGGGCGGCCTGGCGCAGCAGGTCGTGGCCGATGCGTCGATCCCGGGCGTTGCCGCATTCGCGGCACATCAACTGCCCGAGGCGACTCTGCGCGGCCACCACGCCTTCACGGGCCGGTTGCTTGAGCAAACGACCCGCCAGGTGCTTGACGCTGGGGCTGTCTCCCAGCCGCGGGCTGTCGAGCAGCCACTCAGCCACCCGCATCGACATACGTTTGGGTGGGGTAACACCAGAGGGTGTGGAGGTAACAGGATTTGATACTGAGCGAAACTTCATAAAACACTGTGGGACAGATCGGAAGGCGCGCCACTCTACTCCTTTTTTCGTACGGGTAAAGCCGAAAAAAACCGGCACGCCCGTGCTAGAGCAAGCGCTTGGGACAATCCACAGAAGCTGTGGATAACTCAGTGGACAACCCCCCCTGAACTCGCGCAAAGCCCTGTGGAACGGGGCCTGCGCTCAAACTGACGATTTTTTCACCAGTAAAAAAAAGCGATGTTTTTCATTGACTTAAATTTTGGATACAGGCACCTACCCCGGATTGTTTCGACATGACAGTTCGGTGACAAGTGCAGCCGCGAGTGTGCACAAGTAACAGCTGAACGGGTTATAACGCTGCGATTTTTTGGCACAACGAGCGGTAAAAGCTGGGGATAACCTCTGGCCGTGCATGCAGCAGCGGTGGCGTGGACGCACTTGCAAGCATCGGCTCCTGTGCTACGGCATGCCCTCCACAGCGATTGAGTGCCTACTTGAATATTTTTTAACCAACACCCTTCCCTTCACGGGTTCGATCCGTTAGTATCCGCAGCGTTAGTACCAAGCTGAAAGTCAATTCCGGGTCGAACACATCTCCACGGTCAGCCATCCTCCCAAGGACGCCTCACCGAAAAAAGGAGACCGGCCCCCTCGATGGTTTCCAGGTAAATCTTGCACAAACACAGCCTTTGATCGAATGCAAAGGGTGTTGCCAGGCTCCTTACTCTGACCGAACCAACCTGCAAAATTGATCAGGATCTTCACCCCGGGCCCAGAACCTTTGCCCTCGATGTGTTGCCTGCCCTCCTAAGTACCTACCTGCCAGCCCAAGCGCGCACTTATACAGCGCTCAAACTGGCTGCTTTGTTCCAGTCGGGTTCTTCGTTCGACCAATGGTGGTCGACGTTACTGGAACGTTTTAACGTTGCACGGTTCTTAACCGTGTCATTTGCAGGAACACCCATAACATGTCTACTCAAATCCACGCACAGGATGCTATCCGCACCCTCACCAACGCTTTTGCACCAATGAACTGCCTGATCATGGCCGCTCGCAAAGGCTGCTTCAGCTTCACGCTGGTCAACGAACACGGCATCGCCCGTCACAGCGAACGCCTGTACCCCGACCAGTACTCCAGCGCCGAACCGCTGCAGGCCGTGATCGAGCGTACTCGCCAGGCACTGGTTGCCTGAGACGCCAGAAAGGCTGAAACCCCAAAGGCCCCGCCCAGAAAGCGGGGCTTTTTGTTGCCCGAAATTTCTCGATGAAGCGAAACGGCGTAAGCACCAAGGGATATAACAGTTATAACCGTTCGCTGAAGATGTTTTAAAAACAGTCCTTTACAGCGGGAATATGACACTACACTTCAAGTCAAGCGGCATGATCCGCTTCCGGCGGGGCCTGGACCGATCCACCGCTGCCAAGCCCACACTCTTCAGGCTCCGCCCTTTTCACACTTCGAGGGTTTTATGGGTATCGCTGCCAGCGAACTGTGTCGATATGTGATCCGCCCGACGCTCCTCTACCTTGAGTGTCATAGCGCAACCGCGGAATCCTTGTTGCTGGGCATTGCCGCCAGCCAGTCCGCCCTGGGTTCAGCCCTGCATGATCGACGCGGACATGGCCTGTATCGCATTACCGAGCCCCGCCACCAGGCACTTTGGGACCATTACCTGGCACGAGATCCGGAACGGGCCAGCCTGGTGCGCGGCCTGGCCAGCCAGCATGCCTTTCTCAGCGGCCCGCACCTGGAATTGACCGTCAATTTGCGCTACGCCACGGCCATCGCCTGGCTGCTGGTGGAGGAACAGAATACCCCGCTTCCCGACGCCGACGACCTGCTGGGCATGGCCCGCATCTGGCGCCAGACCTTTCATCCCCAAGGGCGCCTGCGAGATTTCACCTGCGCCTGGCAACGCTGTGTTTCGCCGCTGAATCAGGTCGCTTGCTGAATGGGAAATTTGGAAACTTCCTACAATGTTCGCGAATCTGGTCGGATTGTCCTACAAAACCGCTCTAAATCAAGCCATACAGGCTATAGCGCTTGAGGGAAAATGTTGGTAATTTTCGCCCCGGTGATCACCAGGAGTTCTAACAATGAAAAAAATGATGCTCAAAACCACCCTTGGCCTTGCCGTTACCTTGGCATCCACGCAACTTTTCGCCAGTGGCTTTGCCTTGAACGAACAAAGCATCAGTGGCATGGGCACTGGTTTCGCAGGTCGTTCCTCTTCTGCCGATGACGCCAGCACCGTGTTTGGCAACCCTGCCGGCATGTCGCGCCTCAAGCGCCAGCAAGTCACTGGTGGCTTCGCCGCCATCGACGCTTCCACCGATATCGACGATGCCAGCGGTACCCAGTCCGGCACCAACAAGGGCGACATGGTTCCGCTCACCGGCGTTCCGATGGGCTACTACGTCAAGCCTATCGATGATCAGTGGGCTTTCGGCCTGGGTGTCTACGCGCCGTTTGGCTTGATCACCGATTACGAAAATGGCTTCCAGGGCCGTAACTTCGGCAGCAAGAGCGAAGTGAAGGTCGTCACTTTCCAGCCAACCGTCAGCTATGCCTTCAACGACAAGGTATCGATCGGTTTCGGCCCGACCATCAACCGTCTTTCCGGCGCCCTGGAATCGGATCTGACCTCTCCCCTGTCGCCGAATGACGGCAGCGTGAAGATCAAGGGCGACGACATAGGCTACGGCTACAACATCGGCCTGCTGGTCCAGGCGACCGACACCACCCGTGTCGGCCTGACCTATCACTCCAAGGTCAAGTACAAGCTCGAAGGCCACACCGAAATCAGTCCTGGGGCTGGCACACCTCCCAGCCTGCTAAATGGCGCGCGCTACGATGCTTCGCTGGATATCACCACGCCTGAATCGGTGGACTTTTCGGTCACCCAGCAAATCAATGATGCCTGGACCGTCTACGCGGGCAGCACCTGGACGCGTTGGAGCCGCCTGAAAGAAATCACCGTGAACAATGACGGTGTGACGCCTGCAACGGGCGGTGCTTTCGCGCCTGGCTTCTTCAGTTCCATTACTGAAGAACAGAACTGGCACGACACCTGGGCCTACGCCATCGGTACCTCCTACCAATTGAACAAGCAGTGGGTACTGCGTACCGGCCTGACCTTCGACCAGGCCCCGACCAACAACGCTGACCGCTCGCCGCGTATTCCTACAGGCGACCGGACCATCTTCAGCCTGGGTGCCGGCTGGAGCCCGACCGACGACCTGACCATCGACGTGGCTTATTCCTACCTCAAGGAAGAAAAAGTCAACGTCAGCGGCAGCAATGCCCTCGGCCAGTCCTACGACGCCAAATACGAAAACAGCGCCAACGGCTTCGGTGTCGGTGCAACCTACCGCTTCTGATGTTTCACGGCGAACCTGAACCCCTCGCCAGCTGAAGCGAAAAAAAGCCCCGCACTCTGCAAAGAGGCGGGGCTTTTTCGTGGCAGGCGTCAGGGCTTGGAGGCGATGGCCGCCTCTACCGCCTTGATGAAGTCGGGATCGTCAGGCTTGATCCGGCTGGAAAAACTGCCAACGACCTTGCCCTGTCGGTCCACCACGTACTTGTAGAAATTCCATTTCGGCGCGCCGGATTGTTCAGCCAGGTGCTTGAACAGCGGTATCGCATCCGCACCCCGCACCGGCTGCGGTTCGGTCATGGTGAAGGTCACACCGTAATTGACGTAGCAGACCTTGGCGGTTTCGGCCCCGTCCTTGGATTCCTGCTTGAAGTCATTGGAGGGTACGCCCAGCACTTGCAAGCCTTGGTCCTTGTAGCGCTGGTTGAGCGCCTCGAGGCCCTTGAATTGCGGGGCGAACCCACAGAAGCTGGCGGTGTTCACCACCACCAGAGGCTTGCCGGCAAAGCGCTGGCACAAATCGATGGTTTCCTTGGCCCGCAGCTTGGGCAAAGCCCCCTCCAGCAACGGCGGGCAATCGGCGGCCCAGACTTGCCCGGTCACAGCCAGCAACAGGGCGGGAACAGCAAACCAACGCATCAACATGGCGGTATTTCCTTAAAGCATGTCAGACCACGACGTTACTCTGCCACGCCCACCGCCGTCCATTGTTCAACACGCACCCATGCCCAACTGCATCAAGGCCAACCCGCCCTGCTGCCAGCCCCACCAGGCGAACGCCAGCAGCAGGCCGGCGCCGACAGCGATCAACCACGGGCCGACGCGACTCATGTCGCACCGACCTGGACTTGCAGGCGCGCCACCGGTCGTTCACGCACCGGCCAGTTCAACGCCGCCGCCAGCAGGCTGAGCAGGATCGATACCTGCCAGATCAAGTCATAGCTGCCGGTGCGGTCATACACCACCCCGCCCAACCAACCACCGAGGAACGAGCCCAACTGGTGGAACAGGAACACGATCCCACCCAGCATCGACAGATTTCGTACACCAAACAGGGTCGCTACCGTGCCGTTGGTCAACGGCACGGTCGACAGCCACAGCAAGCCCATTGCCATGCCGAACAGATAGGCCGTAGTGGTGGTCACCGGCAGCCACAGGAACAAGCCGATCACCACGGCCCGCAGCAGGTACAACCCGGTCAACAGGCGGGGCTTGGACATGCGTCCGCCCAGCCAACCAGCGGTGTAGGTGCCGAAGATATTGAACAACCCGACCAGGGCCAGCACGGTGGTGCCGACGCTGGCGGGCAGGTGTTGGTCCACCAGGTACGCCGGCAAATGCACGCCAATGAACACCACCTGGAAACCGCAGACAAAAAAGCCAACCGCCAGCAGCCAGAACCCGGAATGGCTGCACGCCTCGCGCAAGGCCTCGGCCAGGGTCTGCTCGTGGCCGGCCACCGGCAACGGTGCATCCTTGAGCATGCTCACCAGCGGCACGATCAACGCCACCAGCAGCCCCAGCGCCAACAACGCCGCGGACCAACCGAGCCAGCCGATCAGCCCCAGCGTACCGGGCAGCATGGCGAACTGGCCGAAGGAACCGGCGGCACTGGCGATGCCCATGCCCATGCTGCGTTTTTCCGGCGGCACGGCCCGTCCGACCACGCCGAGGATCACCGAGAACGACGTGCCCGACAGACCGATGCCAATCAACAGGCCCGCACTCAACGACAGCGACCAAGGCGAATCCGCCATGCCCATGAACACCAGGCCGAGTGCGTAGAGCACGCCACCGATCAGCACCACTTTCGCCGCACCGAAGCGGTCGGCCAGCGCGCCGGTGAAAGGCTGCGCCAGGCCCCAGATCAGGTTCTGCAAGGCAATGGCGAAGGCGAATACCTCACGGCCCCAGCCGAACTCGGCACTCATGGGCGCGAGGAACAGGCCGAAGCCATGTCGCACGCCCAGGGACAACGCCAGGATCAGCGCGCTGCCCACCAGGACCCAACCACAGGTACGCCACATCGATGTCATTCTTATTCTCCGCTCGCGGGTATATACCCGCTTGTAGTCGAACGAACCGGCTCTACGCCAGTTCGTCCAGCAAGGCCAGCAATGCCGTGCGCTTCTCGGCGCCCAGCTTATCGATCAATCGTTGTTGCGCCGCTTCCCAGGCCGGCAACGCCGCTGCCAACCGGGCGCGCCCGGTTTCGGTCAGCTCGACGATGCGGTTACGCAGGTCTTCACCTTCGGCCAGCCTCACCAGACCCTCGCCTTCCAGCACCCGCAGATTACGCCCCAGGGTGCTGCGGTCCAGGCCCATGGCCTCGGCCAGGGAAGAAATGCTCGGCTGGTCCAGGCGCGCCAGGTTGCTCAGCAAAGAATACTGGGCAACGTTGATTCCGAAGCCATCGAGGGCGCCGTCGTAATACCTGCTGACGCCACGGGCGGCACGACGCAGGTTGATGCACAGACATTGGGAAGGAAGCATGGTGCGTGTATATACCCGGGATAGAGCGAATGCAATTTTTAAATCGAGATTTTCGCCGCAGTGCGCGCCGATTCAAAGAAACCATTCACTCGCTCCTGTTATTTCTTACAGGTTTCAACGCCTCCAAACCGCGCTATAACGAGCCTGTACCGACAGCTTTGGCCAAGGGACTTGAACGCGCTCGCGACACCCGGTTCGTATGAAACAGGGTTTGGCGCTCCCCACGCCGTCATTCATCGTATACGGGAGTTTTGTCATGTATCGCTCCGACCCCATCGCGCCCCATCCTTCATCTGCCCAAGGCGGTTTCCAGCCTGAGCCTTCGCAACAACAGGCAGCAGTAAAACTCACGCGCAAGGAAACAGAGGTCCTGCAGTGGAGCGCCGCCGGCAAGTCTTCCTGGGAGATCAGCCAGATCGTCAACTGCAGCGAAGCCGGTGTGAATTATCACTTTTCCAACATTCGTCGGAAATTCGGTGTGAGCTCACGTTGGACTGCGGCCTTCAAGGCGTTGGAGCTGGGTTTGATTGATAAACCCTACGTCCACGCAAATTCTGAAAAGACTTCCTGATTTGACAAGATCGGCTCGCCTGCAGGGCGCACGAACATGGGTGTTCAAACTCATCGAAGCGCTCTGGCGGGTGCGCAGTCGAGCCAGCTGTCCAGTGTTCGTAGCAGTCTCGAACCCTGCTTAAGCGTTACCCATCAATTGTTTCGGATCCTTCGCGCATTCTCCGGAGGCGGTGGCACGTCGTTCGAAGCCGCAGAGCCAGGGAGACGTCCGGGGAGAACCGACATTTCAATATCTGCATATTCTGGTGGTGCTCCTCTACTCGTCTCTTTCGCTATAGCCTCCGCATAACTGGGTAGTGGAACATCGTCATTCAGGCTGACGACATCCGAGGCCCGGGGCTGGTTGTTAACTATCTGATCATAACGGGGGAGAGACGCCACCGAAGCAGTACGCGGTATCGGAGTACCCGGCCTCTGTCCTATCACGGTGGACCTGCCGCGCCCAACAACATATCGAGGAGGCCGAACTGCGGCAAACAGCGACCCTACGCCCATAGCACCGTTCAATGACGCAGCTATGACCAATGTCATACGTGTCATCCCATCAGTAAAAACAGCGCCCACGGACAGGCCGACCGTCACGAGCCCCAACAATGAAGCCGCGATCTTGAACACATGCCCCGAGGGGTCGACTCGGCCGACTGGATCCCCCCCACAGTACGCATAAGCGTTTAACCCGCCGCTTGCAAACGGACTCATCGAATCCGGGCTGTTAAAACGCATTAGCCATGGATTGAACGCCCTGTAACCGTTGCCCAATAAATAGTGGCCGGTTATCGGATCGGCACGTTCGCCATCAAACCCCAACAAACTGAGCTGCCCGCTCGATGTCGGCCGGTACCCATAAGGTGCATAGGTCATGGCCTGGTGCTGACTGCGGTTCAATGCATGCAACACTGAGCGCTGAAGATCGCTGGCGAGTAACGTTGTCTCGTCGATTTCACCGTGATGCCGCCGTTGCGCAAGCACGCTATCGGGCTGCTGGAAATACGAGTGGCGGACCTGCCCGTGAATCTCACTCGCCAAACGATTTCTTTGATAGAACCGCTGCTGGACCGGCTGATCGACGGGCGCGCAGTCGAGCAAACGATCCAGCGAGTCGTAGTGGTATCTGACCAGCGGAATAAGCCGTGGGCTGGACATGACCTTGATACCTGTAGGGTAAACAACCTGACCGTCAGTGTCGGTTTTCCCGGCCGATCTGCCTACTGTAAGAAGTAACAGGTCTGGCAACCAAAAAAAGCTAAAACCACAAGTCAGTCACCCTATCTGTTCTGCTAGTACCGTTCTTGCAGCACAGATCCGATACTGGACACGGTCACGCCGCGCCCCGGGGAAGCCAGTCCATGCCCATTGAAAACAAACCGCAAGCAATCCTTTTCGCGACCGATCAGAACCAATCGATTCTGGCTCAAGTCAGCTCGATCGATATCAAGCAAGTGGCCTACTGCGCCTACGGTTACCGGCCAATGAATGAACCGCCCTCGACTCATCTGGGTTTCAACGGAGAACTTCGAGAGTATGAACCTGGCTGGTACATCCTAGGCAACGGCTATAGAGCCTATAATCCGGTGCTGAGACGATTTCATAGCCCAGACAGATCAAGCCCGTTTGATCGGGGTGGCTTGAATCCGTATGCCTATTGCGTGGGGGATCCGATTAATTACCGGGACCCAACCGGGCATCTGGCGATCTTCAGCTTGGGTGGGGCACTCTTGGGCCGCTTGGCAACACCTACGGGCGCATTGACCGCAACGTCTATTATCAGTGGCATTGCTGCTCTAGCGGTGATGAAAAAGGATCCAGCTGTCGGCACGGCGCTTCTGGTTATTAGCGCGGCATCAGGACTTGGTGCGGGATACGTGTCGTTTGGTGGGCGCTCGAGCACACACTTGACAGATTCGAGGAAAAAAATAGCCTTTAATAGTGACACGATGAGCTTCGTTCATCCTGAAAAAGCATCGCCGTATGGCTCACTCTTTAAGAGCCACCCTGAAGTTAGTGCTCCTATCACCGCGCATAGCCCGCCTACTGCCCTTCCGCGCAAGACTCAAAATAAACTCACAGGCACAGCTCCCAAGGAACGCAAAGACTATTGGCCTGGCGCAACACGGGAGAGGGAGCGCATACGCGCGTTACAACAAGAGCAAGAGATCCGAGCTCTTGAAGCCGAACATGCTCGAATAACTACTCTGGAAAATGCACGCATAAGACGACATACAGGTAGACCGATACTGCGACGTCAGAATGGCAACATGCGTACATGAACATCTACAACGTCAAGTGCGGTCATAGGCCCTATCGTCAGCAAGCCCGCGCCTTTCGAACCAACTTCGGTGAACGGCGCAAGCCTGCGGGAGCCCACTTGCATCAGGAAGCTTCATCCTCAATGAAAACTGATCGTAAAATTCAACGCCCCCTTCACCACCCCAGCAACAACCCGTGGGTCCGTCTGATAGAGACGCGCACTCAAGTCGAGAACGGTAGTCCCCGGTGAAATCGCCGCCAGCGGAACCTCCTGCTGCAGGGCCACCGGGGTCACCCCGTCGGCCTTGAGAACCTGGATGCCGACGCCACTGGCCGTCGAACCGGTGCCCAAGGTAAACCCGCCTTCCACGCCGGGGATCGGCACCGAGCCGTTGGTGGTTTCCAGGCGAACATTGGCCCAGGCGACATTGATGTCGCCGGGATCGGCGTCGCAGTTGCCCAGGGTGATATTGAACGGCACCGCCGGGGTGGCCGTGTCGGGCGCGCCGAAGTCCGAGGTGCGCCAGTCGCCCAACGGCACCGGGTTGGCGCTGACGCTGGAGACGCCGCACTGAGCCTGGAGCACCGTGCCGCTCAACTGGAAGTCGAAGCCGTTGCCAATATTGGAAAAGCGCGTGCCGAACAAGGCCTTGTCGAAGGTATGCGGGCCAGGGGCAATGGGCCCGGTCTTGATCAGCGTGAGCTTGCCGCGAAGCTGGTCGATACGCAGCGGTGCGGTATTGGGCACCGCGGCGCTGAGCAAGGCATTGAAGGGAACGGTCGGCTCGGTAATCGGAACGAAGGCATCGGCGGCGACACCATCGAACGGATGCTGCAACTTGATACGCGCCCCGATGCCGTCGATCCCGGTCATGAACACCTTACCGTTGACGTCTTCACCGTTGACCGGTGGCAGGGTGCCGGGAAATAGCGGTGCGCTGGCGACGGCGTTGAAGGTTAGCGTCGAACCCAGGTCATTTTCGCAGTGAATGATCTGGCCTTCGGTACTGGGCATGGAAAAGCTGCGGTCGAACTCGCCGATCACATGCCCCGCCGCCGCATCCCTCGGCACATAGACGTTGCCTGCGTCGAGGCGGAAAGTCATGCTGCTGGCCGAAGTAACCCAACGGCAAAAACTGGCAGCCGCAGCCACCTCGATCTGGCAGGCGGCGATCAAGGCAACGACCCCGGCCAATCCTCGTGATGCTGATTTCATCTGTCGAATCCTGAAGAATCAGGGCGCGCGCAGCGTTGCGGCGCCCGGCAAGGAAATTAATGCGCCAAAGGCTCGGTGCAGGTGAGTGTCTGAAGCCGATAGCCTTGCGCCTGTTCCATGCTTTGCGGCGCGATCTGCAGCTGGCAATGCTGTCCGGCCTCCTTGCCCCAGCGCACATCCAGCGTCTGTGGTTCGGCCGTGGTGGTCAGCAGGACTTGCCCGGCCTGCCCAACCACGCCGAGCCGCTCGCCGCGGGCATCGCTGACCTGGGCGCCAAACGGCAAGGGCTGCCCCCCCGGGGTGCGGCCCGTCAAGACCAGGCGGTTGACCTTGCGCGCGGTAAAGGCGGCCTTGACCACGGCGCCGCGTCGGGGCACCACATGGGTCACGCCGTTGTCGATCTCTACCTCCGGATCCAACTGATCGGTTTGCAGCACCACCTGGTTCTGCCGGTAAGGACGCAGATGCGGGGCCAGGGCGTAGCCCTGGGCGTTGGTGCGCACGCCGGTGGCATTCAGTACGCCGACGCCCGGGGTGTCGGGCACCACCACCAAGCCCATGGTTTCGCCCAGGTAGGGACCCCATTCAAGGCCATCGCCATGCAGCAGGAGCGCACCACTGGCATTCAGTGAGAGGCTGCGATAGCCATTGCCCTGGGTGTAGCCACCGCCCACGCTGCCGAAGGGCGCTTGATAACCGAGGGCCAAGGTCGCCGAGCGCTGGTTGTCGTCGCTGTTGCTCAGCGCAGTGCTATAGCTGAGCCGGTTCTGATCGGCGCTGCCGGTCAGGCGCGCGGTCTGGCTGTAGCGACCGGCATTGTCCTGGAAGCCCAGGGTCGCGGTGTTCGAATGACCGAAGTCCAAGGGAAAGGAAATACTCAAACCGGCCTGTCGACGACTGCCGTTGTGTTCATCGCTCAGGGACTGCGAGGCGAACAGGTTGTAGCTGACCTTGCGGTGCTGGGTACTGAGGTTGAACTGGAACTGGCGCTGTTGCGGGTTATTGCCCCAGTAATCATCTTGCGAGAGGGTCAGGTTGACCGAGCTGGTTCGCCCCAGGTCCTGGAATACCGCGGCTTCCAGGCGGCTACGCCGGCTACCGGCGAACTTGCCGTCGCGGTTGCGCTCACGCACGCTTTCGTCGAAATCCCGATAACCTTCGGTGGAGTAGCGATAACCGGCGAAACGCAGGCTGGTGCTGGTCTGGAAGGCCTTGCTGTATTTCAGCGCGTAGCTCATGCCCTGCACACCCTCACCACGTCCCGACTCGGCGCTGGAATGGGTGAGGTCGAAGGCCAGGGCGCCAAGGCCGCCCCAGTCCCGGGCCAGGCCCAGGTTGCCGGCCCGGTAGAAATCACTGCCCATCACCCCGCCATACCAGGTGGTGTTCCAGGCACTGCCCAGGGCCAGGGTGCCCTGCCAGAGCAAGGGATCGTCCTGGCCGCTGGCGGCCGAGTAACGCCCCAGGGTCGCGCTGTAGCGCCAGACCCCTTCGCGCAGCAAGTTACCCAAGGTGGCATAGGGTTGGATAAAACGCTGGGCCTGCCCGTCGTCGGCGGTCAACACCACTTCCAGCTCGCCGCTGCCGCCAGCGGTGCTCAGATCGTCGATCTCATAGGGGCCGGCGCTGACATAGGTGGAGTAGATCGGGTAGCCGTTCTGCTTGATTTCCAGCTTGGAGCGCGCCTGGGCCACGCCGCGAATGATCGGCGCGTAGCCCTGCTGCAGGTCGGGCAGCATGCCCATGTCGGAGGCAACGACCATCCCGGTAATCGGCACACTGCGAAAAATCTCGCCGCCAGTGAAGGTCTTGCCCAGGGTCAAGTTGGCGCGGGTACCGGGCAGGTCGCGCTGAGCATAGGTATAAGCCTGGGTCCATTCGCGCTGGCCGTCGGTGTTCTGGTGCAGTGCATGATTGCTGCGCAATCGCCAGGCGCCCAGGTTGAGGCCGCTGTTGAGGTACAGGTCATCGCTGCTGGTAGAACCGCGATAGCGACTGGTGCCTTGCTGGGCGGATACCTGGTAGTTGACGAACGCCGCGTTGATACCGGCATCCCACTGCTCGGGATCGACCTGTCCGATCCTGTCACGGCGCATGGCGATCTGCGGCACCGAGAGCGACAGCAACAACTTGCCGGCGTCGAACTCGACGCGGGCATCGGCAATCAATGCCCGTAGATCCAGACATTTGGCGTCCTGGGGCAAGACCAGGCTCTCGAGCCTGACACCCAGCTGCTCCAGCAGCCCCGCATCCAGACAAGGCGAGAGGCTTTGCTGGTCGGGATCGAGACTGAAATCCAGTTCCCGCTCACCGATGTAATGGCGGTTGATCTGGACAGCCACCCGATAGCGCCCCGGAACGAGCGCCTGGCCCTGGGTCAAGGCTTCAAGGGCCAGAGTGCCGGCGGTGCCGCCCTGATGCATGAAGCCGGACTGGAATTCAAGCGCCTGGGTCGCCGATGCGGGCTTGGCGTCGAACCCGCCAACGGCTCCGCCAAGGACAAACAGAGGGGCGAGCCGCTGGCGCAAGGGCCGGCGGCGGGCAAGTACATGGGTCATGGTGGTCTTCCAGCGATAGTCGTGCGGGGGCGTGTCAGGGAAGCAGTTGGATCGCCATGGGCGCCGAGCTGACATGCGCGCCATAGTCGTCCACGGTCGAGAAACTCACCTGCAGTCCGGCGGCCGGCTTGATCCCTTCCAACGGGTAGGACTGGCTGGAGAACGGATAGGCCATGGCCGGGCTGCTGAAGGCCTTTTGCTGGCCATTGCCCTTGACTTCGATGCGCAGGAAAGACACATGGAACGGGCTCGGATTGTCCACCCACAAATGCGTTTTACCCTCGACCTGCCTGATCGACCATTGCAAGTCCTTGAGGCGCAGCGTCGGGTTCTGCGTAAGCCCGGCGGGGCGATGGAACACCTTGATTCGCGTACGTAGGGCGATATTCAACACATTGGATTGCGTGTTCTCAGCCTGGGGAATTTCCTGGACATTGAAGAAGAACAGCGACTCGCGATCCTCGGGCAGATCGTTGGGCAGGCGGTTGATCTGCACCTGCTGTTCCTTACCCGGATCCAGGCGGAACAACGGCGGCGAAGCGATAAGCGGCACGGCGGTGGTGGTGTCGTCACTCTCGGTATTGACCCAGGTCTGCACGGCATAGGTCTGCTGGCTGGGGTTGCTGACGATCAATGCGGCACTGCGCTGTTCACTGGTGAACACCAGGCGTGTGCCGTTGATGCTCAAGGCCGCCTGGCTGGCGGGAATCTGGACGATCAGTGCGAGAACCAGCAGGCAGGCTCGGATCGCTTTGGAAAAAACTGTGGGGATGCTCAGGCTGTACATAAAACGGATACCTTGGGCCTGGGCACTCCAAGAGTACCCAGGCGCTTACCGAGGTCCCCCGGCTGGCGCCGGGGGATGCAGATCAGGTGATGTTGACGATAAAGGCAACTTCAACCTGGGCGGCACCAGTGCTCACCGACGCTGCGGTGGATTTGTAAGCCGCGGTGAAGCGCATATCGGTAGGGGAAGTGTCATCCAGCGGGTAGTCGGTGGAGTCGGCGCCATAGCTGATCAGCGCACCCTTGTTGTCCATGATCGCAAGGCCGATACCACGGGCATAACCGGTGCCCGAACGCAGGGCGTGCAAGGTGTTGCCGGCGCCAGTGGCACCGTGCACGCCGGTGAACTTGACGGTGGCGTTGGTCGGCGCCGTGCAACCGGCGCCTGGGGTGACGCGCATGGCGAAATCACGGTGCCCGGCTTCATCGCCGATGGCCGCGAACTGGCTGCTGGCAACCCGGCCCAGACGTACCAGGTTGCCCGGCGCACCGGTTTCCGGGTTGATGATCTCGATCGGGCAGGTGATGTCGGTGATCATCCCCTCGAAATTGATGGTGCCGGTGGTGGCAAAGGCCGAACTGGCGGCCATGCCGAGCATCAGGCCAAGGGGGAGTGCCAAAAAGGATTGCTTCATGGAGGATCGAACCTGTAGGGAAAAAGTAGAGTTTTCTCGCGCCACAACCCCGTGCGGACGGCGGTGCGCGCAAGTATTTCGTAGACCGGCCCTGTGCCTTGGATTCGGCTTGAGCAGGCGTTAACGGGCAAACTCGGGACTTGCGGGTATCGCTTGAAGCCACGATGAATTGCGGGGCGGACTTTAAGGATTTCTCTTACAGGTCGATGTCGGAGAGGGAGGCATTTGTTGTGGGAAATTTCAGCGGTGCGGGAGAGGGATGATATTTCGCAGAGGATTGGGAATGACGTTTCAAGCTGGGTATGCGAGCTGGAAATAAGACGCCAATGAAACCGGAGTACCGTAGTTCTCCGGTTTCATTGGTGTGACTTCAAGCGTCGAATCTCACCCTGCGCATATTGCGTGTTAACCGAAACTTCACATGAGCGAATAGACCCGGCAACGACGCATTGTCCCCACTCAGTTGTGGTGCGCTGCCTGCTCGCCGAATGTCACCCATTTCGCCTCCGGTACTTGATCGAGTGGAAATGTTAGAAGCACTGCTCCCTCGTGGTGCCGCTGCACCGGTCTGAGCCCCGTATTCAGAAAATGAGAGCGCTCTGTCTGGGTTTTTAATTCTGGCCGCAGGGGTGCTGAAGACTGTTTCCATCGCTCTGTCAACTTTGGCAGCTGTGGCAGCTTCGGCAGCCTTGGCAGCTTCGGCAGCTTCAACCCGTCTATACTCTTTCCCAAGAGCGATGCTCTTTTCGTCTCTTTCTATAGCTCCACGCCGATAATCATTTTTAGTCGTCTTTCGTGTAATTTCCCTTCCCGAAGTTCCACCCCTATTTTTTTGAATAAAACCCACACCCACACCTACCGCCCCGAAAGCCAGTAGAACGGCCCCTCCCACAAGCAAAACAGTTTTAGCGGTTTTATCTTTCACGAAAAAGGAAGAAATCATCGCACCTCCTCCTGCGATGACTAACAGAGCACCAAATCCCGCGAAGTGCCCATTCGGATCAGTATTATTAACCGGATCCCCCTCACAATAGGCATACGCATTAACCCCTCCCTCCTCAAACGGGCTCAAGTTATCCGGACTATTGAAGCGCCTCAATACCGGGCTATAAGCCCGATAGCCGTTCCCCAGCAAATAACGCCCAGTATGTTTCTCGCGCCGCTCGCCATTGAACCCCAGCGAAGTGTCCATCGCGTGCCCGGCGCTTTCCTGGCCATATGCGCTGTAGGCAATATCGTTGACCGCTGCTCCACTCACTTCGCGCAGTACGCTGTTCTTGTCATCCACGACCAACAGTAACGGCTTTCCCCCGCTTTCAGCCTGCTCGGCGAGCACCATGCCAGCGGCACGTACAAACGTACTGCCCTCGACCCCAACCAACTGATTGGCCAGTTCCCCGTCCCGATAAAACCGTGACTCATTGGCGCCTGCTGAGCTGTTTTCGCTCAAGGTATCCAGCGAATCGTAGCGATAGCTACTGGCCGGCTCGCCAGACAACGCGCTGACACTGATCAGCCGCCCCAGGCTGTCGTATTCAAGGATGCGCCCAGCTTCATCCTGCAGCAGGTTGCCATCGGCGTCATAAGTGAACTCCAGTCGCGCTGGGTAATCCGGTTGGAAGGTATTGGTAATCGCCGTCAGTTGGCAGGGATCATCCGGATTGCCGTACTCGTAGTAACTGGCGTTGCTCCCGCCGTCGAACGTGGTTTCGACAAAGTCCAGGTTGTCCTGGGCGTCAAAGCCGAACATCTGGCTGCGGATGATCTTGCCGTAAGGATCTTCCGGCGCCTGGCTACCGGTGCAGGCGTACTCCACCAATCGTCCACGCATATCGTAGCTGTAGGTTTCATCGCGCAAGGTCTCGCTGCCCTGCACCAGGGTTCGCTGCGTCAGCCGGTCGACCTCGTCGTACACCTGGGTCAGGGTCTGGACCACGCCACCGCCCAAGTCGAAACGGCGCAGCACCTCCCGACCAAAATCGTCGTACTCCAGATGAGTGTTCAATGTCTGCCCGCCATCGACGGTCTCGATGTCCTGGAGCTGCCCCCAATCGTCGTAGGTAAAGGTCGAACGGGTGGTGCCCAGCTCGGTGGCGATCAGCCGGGCATGGTCGTCGTACTCATAGGACTGGGTCTGTTCGAGCACATCGGTGTAGCTGACCAGGCGCGCCTGGCGGCTGTACTCGTAGTGCATGACCCGCGTTGGCTGGCCGGTCTGTTCGCGGCTTTCGCTTTTTATTTCGCCGGTGCTGAAGTATGAGCGGACCAACCGATGGGTGTTGCCTTGCGGATCCTGCTCCTCAGTGCTCAGCAGCCGGGCATTTTGCGCGTCATAGCTGTAGTTCGCGGTGCTTTCCACGGCGATCCGCTGCTCCGGGTCTTCGCCGAGTTCCGGCCGGTAGACATAGGCAGTTTCCAAACCGCTGGGGCGCTTGACGCTTTTCGGCTGGCGTTGCCCCGGATCGAAGGTATAGACGCTTACGCGCCCGCCGGTAATCGACTTGATCATCCGGTCCAGGCCATCGAAGACCTGCTCACCGAGCACCGTTCCATTGACATTGATCTCCACCGGCAGGTCTTCGCTGCTGTGGAGCGCATACTTGCGCTCGACCTCGGTGCTGTCCGGCAACAGCGTCTTGGTCATCCGGTCGAACGCATCATATTCATAACGGGTCCAGTTGCCGGCCGCGTCGTATTCCTCGGCGGTGCGCCCCAGCCCGTCGTAATGGTACACATGCTCGCTGATCTGCTGCTCATTGCAGTCGATGCGCTTGACGCTGTCGGGCTTGTCGAACAGGTTGTTGGTGGTGACGGTCTTGCCCTGGCCCTCGAGCCATTGCGTGGTGGTGCGGTGAATGGGGTCGGTGACCTCGTGTTCCTCGACCCCATCGGGGCGGATCACACTGCGCTGTTCGCCCCAATCGTCATAGTTGAAGAGGCTGGTGAGCGGGACGTCCTTGCCGCGCTCCCAGTCGATCACGGTTTCGCTGGTCATTTGTTCGAGCTGGTTGTAGCTCGCCCGGTATATCTCGCGGAACGCCAGCGGATTGCCGCCCAGCCCATCGGCATCGCGACGGGTTTCCTTGAGCACCCGGTTGTGCCCGTCGAGCCAACTGATGGTCTCGACCCCCTTGACGTCGATGGCGCTTTGCTGGGCCTGCTGGCCCACCGCGTTGACCAGGGTGTAGCTGTAGGTACGACTGGCCTCGTAGGGGGTGTCCGGGGCCACGGTTTCTTTGGTCGCCCGACCGAGCAGGTCATATTCGGTGGCAATCGCCACGTCGTTGTCATCGCGGCTGAGCAGCGGCTCGCCATTGAGCAGTGAATGCTCCAGGCGAATCGTCTTTTCCTCGCCGTCAAAACCCCGCACGGTGTTGACGGTGTGCAGTACGGTTTCATCGGCGCGGGCGTTGCGGGTCTTGCTGTAGACGTAGTCGGTGGTAGTCGCCAGGCCGTTGAGGGTCACCTTATCCTGCAACTTGCGCCCGTGTTCGAAGGCATCGTCCGGCGCATTGATGTAGGTGAAGGCGCTCTGTTGCCGAACCTGATCACCCTCGAACAGGTTTTCCTCGCTCAAGGCCAACCAGGGCGGCGTGCCCGTGAGGCCGGGGTATTCGGCGTAGCGATAACGGGTCTGCAAAGTCGGTGCGGCACCGTAACCCGAGGGCGCCGGGGTAATGGTCTTGCTTTTGATATTGCGCACGAAACCCTGCGGATCGGCCGGACAGCCATCCTCGCCGCCGGCGAGGTACCAACTGCTGGTTTCAGTCACGCCATTGGCATTGACCTGCTCCAGCAGGTTGCCGAAATCGTCATAGGTGGTGGTGACCACCTCTTCGCGCCGCGGCACGGTGGCAGCGGCATGGCGCCAGGTCTGGGTGACGCGCTTGGGCAGTTGGAAAAAGTTCGGTTGATCCTTGAAGTCGTCCAGCGGATTGACGTGGTATTCGTTCTCGGTCACCAGCAAGGTGTCATCCCCGTTGGCGCTACCGGCCTTTTGCAGGACTTCTTCGAGCACCAACAGATGAAACCGGTTGAATACCCGGCGGGTGGTCCGTATCGGTTTCTCGGCGACCGCGTCCCAAAGAATTTCCCGGGTTTCGTACTGGTAGTTTCTGATCACGTTGTCGTGATAAAGGTTGTCCAGGCCATCATCGCTCCAGATCACGCCGCTGCCGTAACCGAGAAAGTTATTGCCGGTGCGGTCGTACTCGTAATGGGTTTCGATGGGCGGCTGGTCGAATCCCGGATCACGGGTGTGCGAATGCACCCGGGGCAATGTCCGGTCACCCAGGCCGGGAAACGCATGCGGCGAGCCGGAATAGCTGACCGTTTCATGGCCGCCGGTGGGGGTATGGACCTCCTTGAGCAAGGTCAGACCGCTCAGCGGGATGTACTCGAAACGCCAGGACGCCTGGTCCTCGGTAGGCAGGACGATGCTTTTTGTCTCGCCACCCAGGATATTCAGTACGAACAACGCCTCGTACTTGCTGCCGGGGTGCAGCTTGACCTTCAGGGTGTTGCCACTGCGCTCCAGGCTCATCAACTCGGTGAGGTCGGCGTTGCGGACCTTGCTCAGCAACGGGTCGGTACCGAAGGCGGTGTATTCCAGGGTCACGCCATGGCCTTGGGGCGAGCGCATTTCCACCGGCATGGCGAACTGCCCCTGCCCCACCTGGAGGATCTCCACCAACCCGGATTTATGCTCGACCCGGTAGCGTTGGTTGCCCAGGTCGTGGAAATGAAAGGAGTCGAGCTTCTTCTCCGGGATCTCCATGCCATCGGGCCCGGGGTAGGCCTTGAAGGTTTCCCCGGTGTACAACGAGAGGATCCGCCGGTTCGGATCGTATTGCGAAAGTTGCAGGTTCCAGCCCTTGCCAAAACCACTGTCGGTGGCGTTGAGCGGATTGAAGTTCAATTGCAGCGGTACGACCGGGCCGTTGAGATCATTGGCCTTGAGTTCGGGCAGAGAGATAGCGCACGTGTATTGCCCGGTTCGCGGGTCTACTTGGTTCAGGATGAAGCTCAGGAAGTTGAAGGCGTTGGAGTGGATAGTTGTTGAGGTTGACATGGTGCTTCTCCGGAAGCTGCGGAATATTTAAACGGGGCGACCTTTAATAGGTCGCACCGTAACCCATCTAGGGTTGCCCAACTATTGCGAGCTTGTTTCGATTAGTTCCATCGAAGTCGATTTTCACACTGTGTCTGTTGCCATATTTGTCAAATACGATAACATCCAGTGCTTTATCAAAATCGGACTTGGCATAGCCGTCATACCGCCAATATTCACGCCGCTGCAGACTGAACAACACTTCACCTGGCAGTAAATTACCTCTGACCGTTTCCTCTGGTGCATTGAGTTGACCGACCAAGCGTCTCTTGAGAATTTCATCGGTATGCAGAATTATCTTTCCTTGATCGTTCAGGTCATCGGCGATGGCATATCCGGTAATGCTATGGATATCCTCAAGCGTGGTGTCAGTTTCCCATCTCACCATGCTCGAGTTACCGACAAACTGAATGTTCTTTATAGGCACCTGTCTTTGGTTAATCAGTAGTTTCAAATAGTAGTAGTCCAGGGTGGTCAGATCTTTTTCATCGTCCTTATCACCAACGACACGCATCGGCCAATCCCCCCCGGGCTCACCAAATGTTAAGACCACCCCTCCGATGGTGCCGCCTATCGGCGGTTCAACAGCGTGCAGATTGATGACCCTATGGTCCGCATCGCCTTCCGATCCCGGGTTGGAATAGAACGTTTCATAGTTGTCGCTGCGCAACATCGCGGCAATACGCAGGTCTTCAACCTTGTGGCATTGGACAAAGAATTCCTTGACCACCATACCCTTCGGTCTTTTTGGAGGATCATCCTGAATCAGTGTGGGATGAGGGTACCGCTCATAGATATTCTCGGACTCGGTGTAATACCATTTATTACCTTCGGGCACTCCGTCTTCACCGACTTCCGGCAACGGGATTTTCTGTTCTGCCGAAACCAGCTTGATGCTCTCGATTTCACTCTCCGACAACTCTCCATCGCCAGCAGGCTGAACCCGCACCATCACCTTGGCCTGTTGCAAGCCATTGGCATACACCGTTGGAGGATAGGTGCTGACTTCGAAATCGAAGGTATCCAGGGCGTGCCATTGCGACTGTCGGGCATGCTCGGACAAGTGAATGATGCTGTAGCCAAAGTGATCGAAAAACTCTTCGGAAACACTGATTTTCACCACGCTGTAAGGCAGCGTAATCGTCGAGGGCGCGGTGAATAACCCGGTTTGCCCATTGATACTGCCCTCCCCGGCCACGACTTCCCATGTGAACTGCTCG
>NZ_FMUZ01000018.1:0-114357 GCF_900101575.1 Pseudomonas sp. NFACC37-1
CACTCAGACCAAGGATGTCAGTACACCAGTCGCAAGTTTCAAGAAGAACTGACCCGCCACGGCATTGTGCAAAGCATGAGCCATCGGGGACAGTGCTGGGACAACGCTCCAACAGAGCGTTTTTTCGGCACGCTGAAGTCAGAGTGGGTACCTCGCAATGGCTACAGCCTGATCGAGGAGGCAAAAACGGACATGGTGCGTTTCTTCATGTACTACAACCGCACCAGGCTCCACAGCTACAACAACTACCTGTCGCCAATAGCCATGGAGCAAAAAGCGGCATAAACACCGTAATCGGTGTCCGGGATTACTTGACCAGTTCATGCGGCCACCCGTTAACCCCCTGTGGGAGCGGGCTTGCTCGCGAAGGCGTTGTATCAGTCGACACCTCTATTGAATGACCCTCCGCTTTCGCGAGCAAGCCCGCTCCCACAGGGGGCAGGTGACCGCCATCAAGAAGCTTTTAGTGTGATGGCACTTGTCGGATCGATGCCGGTGCGCTATCAACGCACTTGCTTGCCCACAGACCCAGCCCGGAAACGCCCATGACCTTTGAAGTCCCAGCCCACAGTGGCAAGCCCACCAGTCGCATTCGTCAAAAAAACGAAGAGACGATCCTCAAGGCTGCCGAAGATGAATTCGCTCGCCACGGGTTCAAAGGTACCAGCATGAATGCCATCGCCCTCAAGGCTGGGCTGCCCAAGGCGAACCTGCATTATTACTTCACCAATAAACTCGGCTTGTACGTGGCGGTACTGAGCAACATCATCGAATTGTGGGACAGCACCTTCAATACCCTCACCGCCGAGGATGATCCGGCCGAAGCCTTGACCCGCTATATCCGCGCCAAAATGGAGTTCTCTCGTCGCCAGCCCCAGGCATCGCGTTTGTTTGCCATGGAGGTGATCAGCGGTGGCGAATGCCTGACCGAGTATTTCAACCAGGATTATCGCGCCTGGTTCAATGGTCGGGCGGCCGTGTTCCAGGCCTGGATCGACGCCGGCAAGATGGACCCGATCGATCCGGTGCACCTTATTTTCCTGTTGTGGGGCAGCACCCAGCATTACGCCGACTTCGCCACCCAGATCTGTCGCGTGACCGGTCGCAGCAAGTTGACCAAGCAAGACATGATCGACGCGGGTGACAACCTGATCCGCATCATTCTCAAGGGCTGCGGCCTGACACCCACTCTTTAAGATCGCCATGCCCTTTACCCTTGCCGGTTTTTGCGAGTACCGCGAAGAAATTCGCAAAAGCCGCTTCATCACCTTCGCCGCGCCCATCACAAGCTCCGCCGATGCCCAAGCGTTCATCGAGCAGCACAGCGACCTGAATGCCACGCACAATTGCTGGGCCTGGAAACTTGGCGATCAATACCGCAGCAATGACGATGGCGAGCCAGGTGGCACCGCCGGGCGGCCGATCCTGGCTGCGATCGAAGCCCAGGCCTGCGATCAAGTCGTGGTGCTGGTGATTCGCTGGTACGGCGGGATTCAACTGGGCACGGGCGGGCTCGCCCGGGCTTACGGGGGCGGCGCGAACAAATGCCTGCAAAACGCCGAAAAAATCGAACTGATCAGCCGTGTACCGCTGCACTGTAGCTGCGGGTTCGCCGAACTGCCCCTGGTGAAACTGCGCGTCGCCGAATGCGGCGGGCTGGTGAATGAAGAGCGCTTCACCGCCAATGGCGTAGACCTGCAATTGGCCGTGGGTGAAGCTCACATCGAAACCTTGCAAACGCAACTGGCCGACCTGAGCCGTGGACGGATCCTGTTGGAACGCTGAGTTCGCAGGCATGCAACCCTTCAGAGCATCGCGCAATCGTTCAACTTGCCCACATCCACTGTGCACCCGACTGTGGATAACCTGAGCACATTCCTCTGTAACCCTTCTGTCATGCGGGTTTCAGAGGCTTGCTCATTTTTTGTCCAAAGCCCTGCCCAACCGACAAATCCACCTGCAAAACAAAAGCTTGCAGGGGTTTATCACCTTTAGAAGAAAGCCTCGCAGTGCTTATGCCCGCGTGTCCAGCTTGCTCACAATAACTGTGGAGCAATCTGTGGATAACCCGTTCATGGCTCCTCCCGCCCCAAGAAGATCACGGCTCGCGGTCGCTTGTTCAATTTTTAACCACCCATTTCAGGGCAAACCGATGCCTGCATGAAACATGCGCGCTCCAACCCGGTGCAGAATTTCCTGTTGCAGGTACCCAGGCCATTCGCAATATGGCCTTGGAGGCGGGACCAAGGTGCTTTTCCTGACCTTATGGCCAGGAAATTGCTTTATCCACAGGCATTCCTGTCCATCGGCTCGAGCCTGTCATGTCCAACCCCGACTCCATCGCGCGCCTGCAACTGCGCAAGATCAGCAAACGCTACCCCGGTTGCCTGGCCAACGACGCCATCGACCTGAGCATCCAGCCCGGCGAAATCCACGCCCTGCTCGGCGAAAACGGTGCGGGCAAAAGCACCCTGATGAAGATTATCTACGGCGTCACCCCTGCCGATTCGGGTGAAGTGATCTGGCAAGGCCAACGCGTCAACCTGCGTAACCCGGCCCAGGCCCGCAGCCTGGGCATCGGCATGGTGTTCCAGCATTTCTCTCTGTTCGAAACCCTCACCGTTGCACAGAACATTGCCCTGGCAATGGGCGCGACAGCCGGTTCGCCAGCCCAGCTGGAACCCCGGATTCGCGAAGTGTCCCGACGCTACGGCATGGCACTGGAACCGCAACGGTTGGTTCACAGCCTGTCGATTGGCGAGCGCCAGCGGGTAGAGATCATTCGCTGCCTGATGCAGGACATTCGGCTGTTGATTCTTGATGAGCCGACCTCGGTGCTCACGCCCGTGGAAGCCGAAGAGTTGTTCGTGACCCTGCGCCGCCTGGCGAGCGAGGGCTGTAGCATTTTGTTCATCAGCCACAAACTCGGAGAGGTGCGAGCCTTGTGCCACAGCGCCACGGTACTGCGGGGCGGGCGAGTTTCGGGGCATTGCACCCCGGCGCACTGCTCGGACCGGGAGCTGGCACAACTGATGGTCGGCGAAGCGGCCGGGCTGATCACGGACTACCCCAAGGTCAGCGCAGACAAAGCCTTCCTGCAAATCAACAAGCTGTCCTGGCACAACCCGGACCCGTTCGGCTGTTCGCTGAGGGACATTGATCTTGAGGTCTGCAGCGGCGAAATCGTCGGCATCGCCGGGGTGGCGGGCAACGGCCAGGATGAATGGCTGGCGTTGCTCAGCGGAGAAACGCAGCTACCCCGCCAGCAAGGCGAAACGATCCGATTCGCCGGTCAACCCGTCGCGCACCTGCGCCCCGATGCCCGTCGTCGACTCGGCCTGGCATTTGTCCCCGCCGAACGCCTGGGCCACGGTGCCGTGCCGCAATTGAGCCTGGCGGATAACGCCTTGCTCAGCGCTTTCCAACAGGGCCTGGTCAGCCATGGGCTGATTCGACGCCGCCAGGTCGAACACCTGGCCGAGGAAATCATCCGTCGCTTTGGCGTGAAGACACCTGACACCCGAACCCCGGCACGCAGCCTTTCGGGGGGCAACTTGCAGAAATTCATTCTTGGCCGGGAAATCCTCCAACAGCCAAAACTGCTGGTGGCCGCGCACCCGACCTGGGGCGTGGACGTCGGGGCGGCGGCGACCATCCATCGCGCCCTGATCGCTCTGCGCGATGCGGGCGCTGCCATTCTGGTGATCTCCGAAGACCTCGACGAACTGTTCCAGATCAGCGACCGCCTCGGCGCCTTGTGCGGCGGGCGCCTGTCGGCCTTGCGCCCCACGGGCGAGACCCGGCTCAGCGACGTCGGCGGCTGGATGGCCGGCCAGTTCGACGCCCCTCAATCCCCTGCCCCCGCGCCGGTATAACGGAGTTCCACATGCTGCTTTCTCTCGAACCCCGCGGCCAGCAATCGCGCCTGATGCTCTGGTGCTCGCCGCTGCTGGCCGCCGTGTTGACCCTGGGCTGCGGCTCACTGCTGTTCATCACCCTGGGGCATGACCCGTTGCAAACGCTGTACACCCTGTTGATCGCCCCGATCAGCGATCTTTATGGCGTGTCCGAGTGGCTGGTCAAGACCTTGCCGATCCTGCTCTGCGCCCTCGGCCTGGCGGTAGCCTATCAGGCACGCATCTGGAACATCGGCGCCGAAGGCCAACTGCTGCTGGGCGCCCTGGCCGGCAGTGCCTTGGCGGTGAACATCATCGGCGTGCAAAGCCGCTGGGCATTGGTGCTGATTCTGCTGACCGGCACCCTGGCAGGGGCGGCTTGGGCCGGACTCACGGCGTGGCTGCGCACGCGTTTCAATGCCAACGAAATCCTGACCAGCATCATGCTCAATTACATCGCCCTTAACCTGCTGCTGTTTTGCGTTCACGGGCCGTTGAAGGATCCGGCGGGTTTCAACTTCCCGGAGTCGGCGATGTTCGGCGAGGCCAGTCGCCTGCCATTGCTGCTGGAGGATGGCCGGGTCCATGCCGGGCTGTATTTTGCCCTGCTGGCGTTGGTGGCGGTGTGGGTCTTGCTGCAGAAAAGCTTCGTCGGTTTTCAGATCAAGGTGCTGGGCCTCGACGCCCGCGCCGCCGGTTTCGCCGGCTTTCGCCAGAAGCCGCTGGTGTGGCTGGCGTTGTTGATCAGCGGTGCGCTGGCCGGGCTGGCCGGCGTCTGCGAAGTGACCGGGCCGATCGGCCAACTGGTGCCCCAGGTGTCGCCGGGCTACGGCTATGCGGCGATTACCGTGGCATTCCTGGGACGGCTCAATCCCATCGGCATTCTGTTTGCCAGCCTGTTGATGGCGTTGCTGTACATCGGCGGCGAGAGCGCGCAGATGTCGCTCAACCTGCCCCAGGCGATCACCCAGTTGTTCCAGGGGATGATGCTGTTTTTCCTGTTGGCCTGCGACGTGCTGATCCTGTACCGGCCACGCCTGAACCTGCGCTGGACCCGGCGCACCCGGACCACCGCCGTACAGGCAGGAGCGCTGTAATGGATATCGACCTGTTGAGCAATATTTTCTACGCCATGGTCCGCTGCGGCACACCCCTGCTGCTGGTGGCCCTGGGTGAACTGGTCTGCGAAAAAAGCGGCGTCCTCAACCTGGGCCAGGAAGGCATGATGCTGTTCGGCGCGGTGATCGGCTTTATCGTCGCGTTCAACAGCGGCAACCTCTGGCTCGGCGTGCTGCTGGCGATGGCTGCCGGGATGCTGTTGTCGGCATTGTTCGCGCTGGTGGCACTGGTGTTCAACGCCAATCAGGTGGCCACCGGGCTGGCGCTGACGATTTTCGGGGTGGGCCTGTCGAGTTTTGTCGGGGCGGCCTGGGTCGGCAAACCGCTGGCGGGATTCGAACCGCTGGCCATTCCCTACCTGAGTGACATCCCCTTGATCGGACGGATGCTGTTTGCCCAGGATCTGCTGGTTTACCTGTCCTTCGCACTGTTTGCCCTGGTGGCGTGGGTGCTCATGAAAAGCCGCACCGGACTGATCATCCAGGCCGTCGGCGAGAACCCCGACGCCGCCAGTGCCATGGGCCTGCCGGTGCTACGAGTGCGGACCCTGGCGGTATTGTTTGGCGGCGCCATGGCCGGGTTGGCCGGCGCCTATCTGTCGTTGGCCTACACGCCGATGTGGGCCGAGAACATGAGCGCCGGCCGTGGCTGGATCGCCCTGGCCCTGGTGGTGTTCGCCAGTTGGCGAGTGTGGCGCCTGCTGCTGGGTGCCTACCTGTTCGGCCTCGCCAGCATCCTGCACCTGGTGGCCCAGGGCTTGGGGCTGGCGATTCCATCGAGTCTGCTGGCGATGCTGCCGTATGCCGCGACCATCGTGGTGCTGGTGCTGCTGTCCCGGGATGCCGTACGCACCCGGTTGTATGCGCCGGTGTCGCTGGGGCAGCCTTGGCAGGCGGGACATTGAGATAGACCGCGGCGCACCTATCGCGAGCAAGCTCGCTCCCACACTAGACCAGGTGAACACTGAGTTCAGTGTTTGACTCAGGCCCCCTGTGGGAGCGAGCTTGCTCGCGATGAGGCTCGAACAGGCAACACCTGAACCAACCCCCACACCACCTCCAGAAACAGGAAAACCCACAACACCGCACTGGCCCCATGAAGCAGCGCATACAGCAGCCAGGCCGCAAACAGAAACCGCCCCACCGCGTCATACCGTCCGTACAGCGGTTGCGGATCACGAATGCGCAGCACCGCCCACACGCAGACAATCGAGCCCAGCAGATTCACCATCAGCATATGTGCCGGCGCAAACGGCGGCAGTTCTCCAGGCAGATCAAATAGCTGAGCCAGGCTCATCAACACACCATGCAACGCCGCAAAGGTCCACGGCGTGGCCAGCACGGCCGACACGATAAGGTCGTACCAGGCGCTGCCGCGCACCACCTGGCGATATTGCATCGAACTCCACATACACGTTGCTCCAGATAATTGGGGAGCGAAAAGGCTAAAGCCTGGGGTATGCTCCAAGGTCAAGCCCTCCGGAGTCGTCCATGCGTATCGGTGAATTAGCCCAAGCCTGCGCCGTCAGTCGAGACACCCTGCGCTTCTATGAACAGCGGGGCCTGATCGCGGCAACGCGCAGTGCCAATGGCTATCGCGATTACCCCGCCGACGTGGTCCAACTGGTGCTCTATATCAAGACCGCCCAGCGCCTGGGCTTTACCCTGGGCGAGATCGGCGCCAGTGTCGCCGCCCTGTGGAACGCCCCCGACCCCGACTGCGCGGTGACACAATTGCTGCAAGACAAACTGAACCTGATCGAAACCCGCATGACCGAACTCGACGCGTTGCGTCAGGAGCTGAAACAACGGCTCGGGCAACGTTGTCCATTAAACCCGTGACCTTTTTCTTTCAAGGATGCCTCTCATGACTTCGGCAAGAAACGCATTGATCATCGGCGCCTCCCGGGGCCTGGGCCTCGGTCTGGTGAAGACGCTGCTCAGCGATGGCTGGAACGTGACCGCCACCGTGCGCAACCCGCAGAACGCAGAAGCTTTGAAGGCGCTAGGCCCGGTGCGCATTGAAAAACTCGACATGGACGACCAGCAAGCCGTCATCGCCCTGAGCCAGCAGCTCAAGGGCGAGACCTTCGACCTGCTGTTCGTCAACGCCGGCGTCAAAGGCCCGGACAACCAGAACCCAGGCGGCGCGACGCTGGCGGAAGTCGGCCAACTGTTCTTCACCAACGCCGTGGCGCCGATCAACCTGGCCCAGCGCTTCGTCGGCCAGATCCGCGACGGCAGCGGTGTGCTGGCGTTCATGAGCTCGGTGCTGGGCAGCGTGACCATGCCCGACGCACCGGAACTGGCGCTGTACAAGGCCAGCAAGGCTGCACTCAATTCCATGACCAACAGCTTCGTCAGCCAACTGGGCGAGCAGGCATTGACCGTGCTGTCACTGCACCCGGGCTGGGTCAAGACGGACATGGGCGGTGAAGGCGCGGACATCGATGTCGAGACCAGCACCCGCGGGTTGATCGACCAGGTCAATGCCTTCGCCGGCAAGGGTGGGCATCACTTCGTCAACTACAAGGGTGAAACGATTCCCTGGTAACCCACCATTGCTCCTGTGGGAGCGGGCTTGCTCGCGAAGGCGGACCATCAGTCGACATCAATGTTGAATGACAGTCTGCCTTCGCGAGCAAGCCCGCTCCCACATTCGGATCTCGGCAAGCTCTGGAAATCTGCAATACAACCTGAGTAAACTCCACCCTCGCCCACCCAACGGGCGACCCTGGATCAGCAGACAGGGCATCACTGAGCTGGCTAACCTGAACCCACTTTCAGAGGAGCCGGCCACCATGCCTGCGACCCGTACCTGGTTAAAAAATCCCCTCGCCATTTTCACCGCCAACGACCTCGATGCCCATGGCGGTCTCGTCCTGCAGGACGGTGTGATCGTCGAACTGCTGAGGGCCGGCCAACAACCCGCCCAGCCCTGCGACCACATCTTCGACGCGCGCGAGCATGTGATCCTACCGGGATTGATCAACACCCATCATCACTTCTACCAGACCCTGACCCGCGCCTGGGCGCCAGTGGTGAACCAGCCGTTGTTCCCGTGGCTGAAGACCCTCTACCCGGTCTGGGCGCGGCTGACCCCGGAAAAACTCGCCCTGGCGAGCAAAGTGGCCTTGGCCGAGTTGCTGCTGTCGGGCTGCACCACGGCGGCCGACCACCATTACCTGTTTCCCCAGGGCCTGGAACATGCCATCGACGTGCAAGTGCAAAGTGTCCGTGAGCTGAGGATGCGCGCGATGCTGACCCGCGGTTCCATGAGCCTGGGCGAGGCCGACGGAGGCTTGCCGCCGCAGCAGACCGTCCAACAGGGCGAGGTGATTCTCGCCGACAGCCAGCGCTTGATCGCCGAGTACCACGAGCGCGGTGACGGCGCCCGGATCCAGATTGCCCTGGCGCCCTGCTCACCGTTTTCGGTCACGCCCGAGATCATGCAGGCCAGTGCCGAGCTGGCGGAGCAACTCGACGTACGCCTGCACACGCACCTGGCCGAGACCCTCGATGAAGAGGACTTTTGCCTGCAACGCTTCGGCCTGCGCACCGTGGATTACCTGGACAGCGTCGGCTGGCTCGGACCCCGTACCTGGCTGGCCCACGGCATTCATTTCAACCCGGATGAAATCGCTCGTCTCGGTGCCGCCGGTACCGGCATCTGTCACTGCCCAAGTTCGAACATGCGCCTGGCCTCGGGCATCTGCCCGACCCTGGAGCTCACCGCCGCCGGCGCTCCCGTGGGCCTGGGCGTAGACGGCTCGGCGTCCAACGATGCCTCGAACATGATCCTCGAAACCCGCCAGGCGCTGTACATCCAGCGCCTGCGCTACGGCGCTCAAGCGATCACGCCGGAACGCGTACTGGGCTGGGCGACCCGGGGCTCGGCGCAACTGCTCGGGCGCAGCGATATCGGCGAACTGGCCGTGGGCAAGCAGGCCGACCTGGCGCTGTTCAAGCTTGATGAGCTGCGATTCTCCGGCAGCCACGACCCGATCTCGGCCCTGCTGCTGTGCGGCGCGGACCGGGCGGATCGGGTGATGATCGGTGGGCAATGGCGAGTGATCGACGGGCAGGTCGAGGGATTGGACTTGAAGGGGCTGATTGCCGATCACAGCCAGGCGGCGCAGGAATTGATCGCCGGCATCTAACTTAACATCAATCCCATGTGGGAGCGGGCTTGCTCGCGAAGGCGGGGTGCCATTCAACATAGATGTCGACTGGTACACCGCCTTCGCGAGCAAGCCCGCTCCCACAGTGTGGCTTTGTGCAGGGCTTAAAGACCCAGCAACGACAACATGATAAACGTCGCGAACAACACAAAGTGGGTCATGCCTTCAATGGCATTGGTTTCACCATCATTGAGGTTGATCGCGCTAACGATCAGGGTGATGAAGATCATCACCGTCTGCACCGGCGTCATGGCCATCTGGAAGGGCTGGCCGGTGTAGAGGGCCATGGCCTCCATCACCGGTACGGTGAGGATTACCGTGGACAGCGAAGCGCCCAACGCAATGTTCACCACCGACTGCATGCGGTTCGCCAGGGCCGCGCGCAGGGCGGTGAGGATTTCCGGTGCAGCGGAGATCGCGGCCACCAGGATCGCCGTGACCACTGGCGGTGCGCCCGAGCCTTCCAGCCCCAGGTCGAGGGCCTTGGACATGACTTCGGCCAGGGCACCGATCACCACCACGCCAAACACCAGGGCGCCGATGGAAAGCGTCAGGCTGATGGGTTCCGGCTCGTTTTCCACCGGCTCTTTCTTGCGGCGTTTTTCCGGGTAGCTGTAGCTGAAGAAGTAACTGTGGGGCCCGACCTGCATGCGCAGGAACAGGGTGTACAGCACGATCATCGCGCCGATGGTGAAGGCCGAATACATTTTCCAGTTCTGCTGGGGAATGAACTCCGGCACCACCATCGACACCCCCATGGCGGTGAGGATCATCACGCTATAGGTGCGCGCCGAATCATCGTTGTAGGCCTGCTCGCCATGCTTGATCCCACCCATCAGCGCCGCCAGCCCGAGGATGCCGTTGATGTCGAGCATCACCGCCGAGTAGATCGTGTCCCGCACCAGTGTCGACGACGCTTCGTTGCTCATCATGATCGCCAGGATCACCACTTCCACCAGCACCGCCGACAGGGTCAGGATCATCGTGCCGTAGGGATCACCGACCTTTTCCGCCAACAGCTCGGCATGATGGGCCACGCGCATGGAGGCGGCGACGATGAAACCGATCAGCACCAGGCCGCCGATCAACGCCACCCCTTGCCCGTTGCCCAGCAACCAGTGCTCTAGCGGATAGGCCATACAGGCGGCGACCAGCGCCAGCAACAGCAGTTTTTCTTGCTTGAGCAAAGTGAGCATCGCGGGCCTGTCACTGTGAGCGGGGTCATGAGTTACTGACTGTAGGGGGCGGCGAACGTTTCGTTCGAGTGTGACGCACCAGGGAGTGGCGAGTGGCTGGCGGGTGCACCTTTATCGATCTGGAGGGCCTCATCGCGAGCAAGCTCGCTCCCACAGGTTGTGCATTGCCTTTGTGGGAGCGAGCTTGCTCGCGATGGCTGCCCCGAAAAGATCGCAGATTTTGTTGTCCTGTTGGTCAGCATTTTGCATTGGTGCTGCACAGCCAACCTCACAACAAAATGGAGTTCGAGTTCATGCACAAACGTCCCTTGAAGAAGTTGCTTTGCGCCGTCGTCGCAGCCGTCGGCCTGGGCGCCGGCCTGAATGCCAGTGCCGCCGACCCGCTGAAGGTCGGCTTCGTCTACATCGGCCCGATCGGCGACCACGGCTGGACCTATCAGCATGAACAAGGGCGCAAGGAGCTGGCGGCGAAATTCGGCGACAGGATCACCACCAACTACGTGGAAAACGTGCCGGAGGGGGCCGACGCCGAGCGGGTGATCCGCAACATGGCCAAGGACAAATACGACCTGATCTTCACCACCTCCTTCGGCTACATGAACCCGACGCTGAAAGTCGCCAAGCAGTTCCCCAAGGTGATCTTCGAACACGCCACCGGCTACAAGCAGGACAAGAACCTGGGCACGTACCTGGCTCGCACCTACGAAGGCCGCTACGTCGGCGGTTTCCTCGCGGCCAAGATGACCAAGACCAAGAAGATCGGCTACGTCGCCTCCTTCCCGATCCCGGAAGTCATCCGCGACATCAACGCCATCCAACTGGCCCTGAACAAATACAACCCCGGTACCGAGATCAAGGTGGTGTGGGTCAACTCCTGGTTCGACCCAGGCAAGGAAGCCGACGCCGCCAACGCGCTGATCGACCAGGGCGTGGACGTGGTGTTCCAGCACACCGACAGCCCGGCGCCGATCCAGGCCGCCGAACGACGCGGCGTCTATGCGGTGGGCTACGCTTCGGACATGGCCCACTTCGGTCCCAAGGCCGTGCTGACCTCCATCGTCAATGACTGGGGCCCGCACTACATCCAAGCAACCCAAAGTGTGCTCGACCATAACTGGAAATCCCAGGACTACTGGGGCGGCCTGAAGGAAGGCACAGTGAAACTGCCGATCAGCGACCTGGTGCCGGCAGCGGTCAAAGGCGAAGCCGAACAGATCATCGCAGACATCGAGAGCGGCGCGTTCCACCCGTTCACCGGGCCGATCAAGGACCAGACCGGCGTCGAGAAAATCCCCGCGGGCGCGAGCGCCAGCAACGCGGAACTGGCGTCGATGAATTACTACGTCGAAGGCATGAAGGCCGAGATTCCCAAATAGCCTTCAAGCCCAATATCAATCCCATGTGGGAGCGGGCTTGCTCGCGAAGGCGGAGCACCAGTCAACATTGATGCTGAATGTACCGCCGTCTTCGCGAGCAAGCCCGCTCCCACAATGGGGCCTCTATTCCATTTCAGGACAGCCGCATGAACAGCCTGCCCATCATCGACATCAGCCCGCTCTACGGCGATGAGCCCGACGCCTGGCAAGCCGTCGCCGGGCAAATCGACCGCGCTTGCCGCCAGTGGGGCTTTTTCTATATCAAGGGCCACCCCATCAGCGCCGCGCGTATCGCCGAAGTGCTGGGCAATGCTCAACGCTTCTTCGCCCTGCCCGTCGAAGAAAAGCTCAAGATCGACATCACCCAGACCCGCCACCATCGCGGCTACGGCGCCGTCGCCACGGAACAACTGGACCCGACCAAGCCCAGCGACCTGAAGGAAACCTTCGACATGGGCCTGCATTTGCCAGTCGATCACCCCGAGGTGCTGGCGGAAAACCCCCTGCGCGGCCCCAACCGGCACCCCGACCTGAGCGGTTGGGCAACCTTGATGGAGCAGCATTACCGTGACATGCAGGCGCTTGCGCAAACCCTGCTGCGGGCCATGACCCTGGCCCTGGGCATCGACCGGGACTTTTTCGATACGCGCTTCAACGAGCCGGTGAGCGTGCTGCGCCTGATCCATTACCCACCCCGCGATGCCGCCAGTTGCGCCGAACAGCAAGGTGCCGGGGCACACACCGATTACGGTTGCATCACCCTGCTCTACCAGGACGCCGCCGGCGGCCTGCAAGTGCGCAACGTCAACGGCCAGTGGATCGACGCGCCGCCTATCGACGGTACCTTCGTGGTCAACCTCGGCGACATGATGGCGCGCTGGAGCAACGACCGTTACCTGTCTACGCCGCATCGGGTGATCAGCCCCTTGGGAGTGGACCGTTATTCGATGCCATTCTTTGCCGAGCCGCACCCCGACACGCTGATCCAATGCCTGCCCGGTTGCCAGGATGACGCCCACCCGCCAAAGTACCCGACCACCACCTGCGCCGAATTCCTGCTCTCGCGCTTCGCCGACACCTATGCTTACCGACGGGAGCCCCACGCCGTGTAGTGGATCAGCCGGTCAGGTTTTACCCGACAGGGCGGCCAGCCCCCTGTAGAATGCCCGCCATCGCTTCGCTGATGAGAAAAGACCATGTACGACTGGCTGAACGCCCTGCCCAAGGCTGAACTGCACCTGCACCTGGAAGGCTCCCTGGAACCCGAGTTGCTGTTCGCCCTGGCCGAACGCAACAAGATCGCTTTGCCATGGAACGACGTCGACACCCTGCGCAAGGCCTATGCCTTCAACAACCTGCAGGAGTTCCTCGACCTGTACTACCAGGGTGCCGATGTGCTGCGCACCTCCCAGGATTTCTACGACCTGACCTGGGCCTACCTGTTGCGCTGCAAGGCGCAGAACGTGATCCACACCGAACCGTTCTTCGACCCGCAAACCCACACAGACCGTGGCATCCCGTTCGAAGTGGTGCTCAACGGCATCGCCGCCGCCCTCAAGGACGGTGAACAGCAACTGGGCATCACCAGTGGCCTGATCCTGAGTTTCCTGCGTCACCTGAGTGAAGAACAAGCCGAGAAAACCCTCGACCAGGCGCTGCCGTTCCGCGAGGCTTTCGTGGCCGTGGGCCTGGACAGTTCGGAAATGGGCCATCCACCGAGCAAGTTCCAGCGGGTCTTCGACCGCGCGCGCAACGAAGGCTTCCTGACCGTCGCCCACGCCGGCGAAGAGGGCCCGCCCGAGTACATCTGGGAAGCCCTGGACCTGCTGAAGATCCAGCGCATCGACCATGGCGTGCGGGCCATCGAAGATGAGCGACTGATGCAGCGGATCATCGACGAGCAGATTCCATTGACCGTGTGCCCACTGTCCAACACCAAGCTGTGTGTGTTCGACGACATGTCGCAGCACAACATCCTCGACATGCTCGAGCGCGGAGTGAAGGTGACGGTGAACTCCGATGACCCGGCCTACTTCGGCGGCTACGTCACCGAAAACTTCCATGCCCTGCACACCCACCTGGGCATGACCCAGGACCAGGCCAAGCGCTTGGCACAGAACAGCCTGGATGCGCGGCTAGTAAAACCTTAGGCGTCACGATCATTCCCTGTGGGAGCGGGCTTGCTCGCGAAAGCGGAGTGTCAGTCACCTTGTGATCGACTGACACTCCGCCTTCGCGAGCAAGCCCGCTCCCACAGGGGGGGTAGTGTTTAGTCGGCAGCGGTCGCTTCGCTCAACTCCTCCAGCGTCTTGCCCCGGGTTTCCATCCCGAACACCCAGACCACCCCCGCCGCCACGGCGAAGCACAACGCGCCCAGGGCGAAGACACCGCCCTGGCCGGTGATGGGAAACACCTGGCCGGTCACCAGGGGGCCGAGCAGCGAACCGATACGACCCACCGCCGAAGCGAAGCCCGAACCCGTGGCCCGCGCCGAGGTGGGGTACAGCTCCGGCGTGTAGGTGTAGAGCACCGCCCACATGCCAAACAGGAAAAACTGCATCAGCAACCCGGTGCCGATCAACAGGCCGACGTTGCCGCCAAACACCGCGCTCTGTCCATACAGAAACGCCATCACCCCGCCGCCCAGCAAGGTGATGATGCACACCGGCTTGCGCCCCCAACGCTCAACCAGCCAGGCCGCCATCAGGAAGCCGGGAATCCCGCCCAGGGAAATCAGCACGGTGTAATACACCGACTGGGTCACCGCGAACCCCGACTGCTGCAACAACGCGCTGAGCCAGGACGTCAGGCCATAAAAACCGAGCAAGGCAAAGAACCAGACGCTCCAGATCATCATCGTGCGCTGGCGATACAGCGGCGACCAGATCTGCGCCAGGGCCGAAAAGAAATTGCCCGGTGTGCTCTCGACCCTCGGCAGGCGAATCGGCTCCGGCAGGTCGCGCCGTCCCAGCGAGGCCCGGACCTTGTCTTCGATTCGCTTGAGCACGGTGTCCGCTTCATCGTTCCGTCCGGCCTGCTCCAGCCAGCGCGGCGACTCGGGAATGAAGAAGCGAATCGCCAGGACAAACACCGCTGGTACCGCCAGCACCAGGAAGATGTCGCGCCAGCCGATCACCGGCAGCAGAAAATACGACAGCACCCCCGCCGCCACGAAACCCAGCGGCCAGAAGCCGTCCATCAAGGCGATGTAGCGCCCTCGACGCTTGGCCGGGATCAACTCCGAGAGCATCGACTGGGCAATCGGAAACTCCATGCCCATGCCGATCCCCAGCAGGACGCGAAACAGCGTCAAGGTCTGGACGTCCTGGGCGGTGGAGCACAGGTAACTGGCGATGCCCCACAGCACGATGCTCCACTGGAACACCGGCTTACGCCCGAAACGGTCGGCCAGCATGCCTGACAGCGATGCACCCAGCACCATGCCGAAGAAGCTGGAGCTGGCGAGCAGACCGGCCTGGGCGGTGCTCAGGCCGAACTCGGCTTTGATCGAGCCCAGCAGGAACGTCATCATCGCCAGGTCCATGGAGTCGAAGAAAAACGCCAGGGCGATGATGATGAAAATCACCCGGTGATACCCGCTGATGGGTAACCGCTCCAGGCGTTCCGCCGCGCTGTAACCATGAGTGTCCATGCTGCTGCCTCCCCAATCCGAAAAAAATTCCCCGGACCGAGTGTGCGCGAACCTTGCAGGCGACTATTGCTGAATACGACCTGTCGACAGCCCTGAGCGACGCGCCAGGCCTGTTCCCTAGAGCGCCATCTCTACGGCATCCTGCCGGGCGAACCGGTGGATTTCCTGCTGGCCGAGCGTCGTCACCTGCAAGGCCCGCGAATCGTTGGGCAAAGTCAGCCAACCCGACTGCATGAACAGTTGCAGCACCGCTGCCCCCAGCGCGCCACCCAGGTGCGGACGACGCTCGCTCCAGTCCGGGCAAGGACAGGCGACACGGGCGTTGCGATGGGCCAGGGCCTGGATGAACAGGCCACGCTCGGCCAGTTGATTGGCGCCCTTGTGCGTGACGATCACCCGTTGTTCGAACTGCTCGATCCACCCCGCGTCGAGCAGACGCTGGTAGAGATCGGCCGCCAGGGTTCCCCCCAAGTGATCGTCACACAGCCTGGCCCGCATCAACGAAGCGGGGGCCGATGGGGCCTTGGTCGGCATGACCCGGCGCTTGAAGACATCCGGAATCTGCCGGGGCGTACTGACCAGGGTCGCGCTGGCCAGCGCTTCGACGGCCGCGCCGATTTCAGGCGCGGCCAGGCGGAAAAACCGCTTGCGACCCCGGGCTTCGACTTTCAACAGGCCTCCGGCGGACAAGCGCCCCAGGTGCGCATTGGCCGAGGACGGCGACAACCCGGCGAGCAACGCCAACTCTTCGGCCTGGCGGGCCGTGCCATCCATCAAGGCCCACATCATTGCGCTGCGCTTGGGGTCAGCCAGCAGCGTGGCGATCTGGCTGATGCAAGGTGCATGTTCCATGTATTCACTCCCTGTTGAATCATTCGTCTACTGCTCTGGCGCAGGCGGTCGTTAGTATAAGCGCGACGATCGAGCTTTCCTGTCCTCCGGAAACCTTTGGAGGCGATTGTTCATGAGGGAAAAGTCTCTATTTGCGCGCGACTAATGGCCGGCCCCCGTCGGGAGTGGAAATCGCGCCGTCAACTCACCGCAGCGAGCCTGGAGCATGTCCCGCAGAAGTTTGATCGGTTTGCTCAATTGCGCCCGGTGGGCACACAGCAGATTGAGGGGCGCGCGTTCGCATTGCAGGTGCGGCAAGAGGATTTTCAAACGCCCGGCCAGCACGTCAGTGGACACATCCAGCCACGATTTATAGGCAATCCCGCCCCCCGCCACCGCCCAGCGGCGCACCACGTCGGCGTCGTCACTGAAACGGTCGCCGCTGACGGTGAGGCTCACCTCCCGCTTGCCGTCATGAAAAGCCCAGCGGTCATGGACCCGGCTGCCCAGCATGTACAACAGGCAATTGTGTTGGGCCAGTTGTTCCAGTTGATGAGGTTCGCCCTGGCGAGCCAGATAATCCGGTGACGCGCACAGCACTCGATGGTTATCCGGGGCGACCGGCAAAGCCACCAGGCTCGAATCTTCCGGCTCGCCATAACGCAGGGCGATGTCCACCGGCTGCTTGAACAGGTCGGCGATGCGATCGCCCAGTAGCAGTCGCACCGTCAGCCCGGGGTGCTCGCGCTGGAACGCATCCAGCCAGGGCAATAGCAGGTTGCGTCCCAGGTCCGACGGCGCGGACAACTGCAACACCCCGCTGACCTGGTCCTGGCCGCTGGTCAACAACCGCCGGCCTTCGTCAAGGCTGCTCAATGCGGCCCGGGCATATTCGAGGAAACCCTCGCCTTCGGCCGTCAGGCGCAAGCTGCGGGTGGAGCGGGCCAGCAGCCGGGCGCCGAGGTGCTGCTCGATCCGTTTCAACGCGGCACTGGCCACTGCCGCCGACAGGTCCATGACCCTGGCCGCGGCCGAAAGACTGCCCAGGTCCGCTGCCCGGACAAACAATTGCAAGTCATCGAAGCGAAGCATCGCGCGCCCATTCTCAAAAGAATATTGAAAGAGCCTGTTGTTTTAGCCGGTTTTATCTCGGCTATAAATAGCTAAACATGGCCTTCATCGAAACTCACCTCACGGAGCCGCTTCATGAAAGCCATTGCCTACTACCACTCGCTACCCATCACCGACCCACAATCGCTCCAGGACATCGAGCTGCCGGAACCGGTCGCCGGTCCCCGGGACCTGCTGGTGGAAGTCAAGGCCATTTCGGTCAACCCGGTGGACACCAAGGTCCGCCAGAACGTCCAGCCCGAAGATGGCGTCGCCAAGGTGCTGGGCTGGGACGTGGCCGGCGTGGTCAAGGCGGTGGGCAGCGAAGTCACGCTGTTCAAGGCCGGGGACAAGGTGTTCTACGCCGGTTCCATCGCCCGGGCCGGTGGCAACAGCGAATGGCACGTAGTGGATGAACGCATTGTCGGCCACATGCCCAAGACTCTCGGTTTCGCCGACGCGGCGGCGTTGCCGTTGACGGCCATCACCGCCTGGGAATTGTTGTTTGAGCGCCTGCACATCCAGGAAGGCCAGGACAACCAGGGCCAGAGCCTGTTGATCGTCGGTGCCGCGGGCGGCGTGGGGTCGATCCTGACGCAACTGGCCAGCCAACTCACCGGGCTGAAGGTGATTGGCACCGCGTCCCGGGCGCAAACCCAGGAATGGGTGCGCAACCTGGGTGCCGACCTGGTGATCGACCACAGCCGCCCCTTGAGCGAAGCATTGAAGGAAGCAGGCCAGCCCCAGGTGACTCACGTCGCCAGCTTGACCCAGACCGACCAGCACCTGGACCAACTGGTCGAAGCCCTCGCCCCCCAGGGCAAACTGGCGCTGATCGACGATCCCAAGGCGCTGGACGTGACCAAGCTCAAGCGCAAGAGCCTGTCGTTGCATTGGGAATTCATGTACACCCGCTCGCTGTTCGAAACGGCTGACATGCTCGAACAACACAAACTGCTCAACCGCGTGGCCGCGCTGATCGACGCCGGCACCCTGAAGACCACGGTGGGCGAGCATTTCGGCACCATCAACGCCGAGAACCTGCGCCGGGCCCACGCGTTGTTGGAAAGCGGCCAGTCCAAGGGCAAGATTGTGCTTGAAGGCTTCTGACTGTACATCAACCCCGCCGAGCTCTGTAGGAGCTGTCGAGCGGAGCGAGGCTGCGATCTTTCCCCTGACACTTGAGTCGCAAGCGAAAGATCAAAAGATCGCAGGCTTCGCCAGCTCCTACAGAAACCAGCGGGAGCAAACTCCCTCGCCATTATCCGGCGACTAACCGTCAGTCCGAGAATTGACCGTTGTCACAACTCCGATCGTATTCGGGTCTACACTCGAGGCCTTTGCAACGTAATCTTTTCGTGAGGAGGTCAGCAATGAAGATCCTGATAAAAGAAGTGGCAAAAAACCAATGGCAAGTGCGTCTTGACCGGCACGTCGTCACCTTCCGTACCGAGGCCGAAGCCCAGGCTTTCGCCACAACCTTGCAAGCGCGGATCCTCGCGCCCCATCATTTCCCCGAACAGCAGCAGCGCGCGGCCGGCTGAATCAGCCCTCGCGACTGGCCTGGGCCAATGCCCGGGCATTTTGCAGGCGACGAGTCAGCATCGCCGCGCTCACCACCAACAGCCCGCAAAGGCTGATGACCAGCGCCATTGGCACGGCGGTGCCGTTATGCAGCGCCGCTACCAACGCGGCTGCCCCGGCGGCGACGGAAAACTGCAGGCATCCCAGCATCGCCGAAGCACTGCCGGCCCGGGCGCCCTGCCCGTTCATGGCGCAGGCCGAGGCATTGGGCAGGATGCAACCCAGGCTGGCGATGCAGACAAACAGCGGAACCAGAAGCGGCCACAACTGCGCAGGTTGCAATGAACTGACGGCCAGCAGGCTCAGCCCCGCGCCCAGGTAGACCCATACCGCGCGGCTCAGCAGGAACGCCGGGCCGCGCCTGGACAGCAGCCGGGCGTTGACCTGGGCGACCAGGATGAAGCCCGCCGCGTTGGTGCCGAACAGCCAACCGAAATGTTCGGCCGGTACACCGTAGAGCTTGATGAAGACGAAAGGCGAACCGGCGATGTAGGCAAACATCCCGGCGATAGCGATGCCCCCCGTCAGCGCATGGCCGAGGTAGACGGCGTCGGTCAATAACCGTCCATATTGGCGCAACGCCCCCGACAACGGTTGCCGGGGTACATGATCCGGCAGGCTTTCCGGCAGCCACAGGGCCACGGCCGTCGACGCCAGCGCACTGAACACGGTCAGGGCAATGAAGATCGATTGCCAGCCATGCAGGTTCACCAACAACCCACCGAGCATCGGCGCGAGAATCGGCGCCAGGCCCATCACCAGCATCAACTGCGAAAACACCTTGGCCGAACCCACCGCGTCGCATTTGTCGCTGACCACCGCCCGGGAAATCACCATCCCGGCGCATCCGCCCAAGGCCTGGACGAAGCGGGCACCGATCAGCCATTCGAGGTTCGGCGCATAGGCGCAGGCCAGGGACGCCAGGGTGAACAAGCCGACGCCCGTCAGCAGCGGGATGCGCCGCCCGAAGCGATCCGCCACCGGCCCATAAGCCAGTTGACCGATGGACAAGCCGAGGAAATAGGCCGCCAGGGTCAACTGGATGTGTTTTTCGTCAGTACCGAAGGCGGTGGCCATCGCCGGAAAGGCGGGCAGGTAGAAGTCGATCGCCAAGGGACCGAAAGCGCTCAAGGCGCCAAGAATCAGAATGGTGCGAAGGTTCATCGGGCGTCCAGCTCAGGCGTCGTTCGACAGCCCGACAGTCTAGCCGTGCCGGGCGCTCTTGAACATTCCGATAGGTCGCTAACGATTAAAAAACTTCAGGCAGGACTCACCTCATAGCCTTCTTCCTTGATGGCCGCGAGCACGGCATCGGTCGCCAACGAGCTCTGGACCCGGACGGTCTTGGCACCCAGGTCGACTTGCACGTCCGCCGCCGGGTCCTTGGCCTGGACAGCCTGGGTGATGGCCTTGACGCAGTGACCACAGGACATGCCCTGGACATTGAATGTTTGCATGGGATGACTCCTTTGGATTGAGGTTGTTGCCAGTCTCAAGCTTGCCATCATGGCAAGGTCAAGTTCTGACAAAAACTGCCGGGCTGGCAATCGGCATCGCCCTCAGCCAAGCTGCACACATCAAGGATTTCACACCGGAGGTTCAGCCATGCGCTGGTCAGCGTTCAGCCTGTTTTGCATGCTCGGTTTTTCAGCGGTGGCGCCCCAGGCCTCGGCCGTCGGCGAAGACTATGGCGTGTTGATCATTTCCCGAGAGCGCCTGGAAGTGGCGACCAGTTGCGAAATCGGCATCTACATTCAGGATCAACTCTCGGCCAGGCTGTTCCAGGAGCAGAGCACCTCGTTCAACCTGCCGCCGGGCCAGTTTTCCTTGCGCCTGAAATTGCTGCCGGGACAGGCCCCGGGTTGCAACCCGGGCATGCTCGCGCCAGGGTCGCAGAACATCACCCTCAAGGCCGGGGACATCTTGAAGTTCCGCATCGCGATGAATGAACAAGGTATGTACCTCAAGCAGGCTGGGCTGGGTTACTGACACGCCACTCGAACTTGTGGCTGCGAGCCCCTGTGGGAGCGAGCTTGCTCGCGATGGCGATCTAACACCCACCATGGATGTCGACTGACCTACCGCTATCGCGAGCAAGCTCGCTCCCACAGAGGATTGGCGCTTGACCTTGCCAGCATGGCAAGGTTGATCCTGTAGTCATTCACTACAGGGAGCGTGACCGATGTCCGAATCCACCACATTCGATCTACCCATTGCCGGCATGACCTGCGCCAGCTGCGCCGGGCGGGTCGAGCGAGCCTTGAGCAAAGTCACCGGTGCCAGCGCCGTCAGCGTCAACCTGGCGACGGAGCTGGCGCGTGTCCAGGCCCCCGAAGGCAGCCTGCCGGCCTTGAAGCAGGCCGTCGAACAGGCAGGCTATAGCGTTCCGGTTCACACCCTGGAACTGAACATCGAAGGCATGACCTGCGCCTCCTGTGTCGGCCGGGTCGAACGGGCCTTGGGCAAGGTCGACGGCGTGAACAGCGTCAGTGTCAACCTGGCCAACGAGCGGGCTCACCTCGAACTGCTCGGCCAGGTGGATGCGCAAACCCTGATCGATGCGGTCAAGCGCGCCGGCTATGACGCCACCGTCTGGCAGGCCGAGCAGGTCGCCGACACGCAGAACAACCGTCTGAACCGTGAACGCCTGGCCCTGGTGCTGGCGATTGTGCTGTCGGTGCCGTTGGTGCTGCCCATGTTGCTGCAGCCGTTCGGCGTGCATTGGATGCTTCCGGCCTGGGTGCAGTTCGCCCTGGCGACGCCGGTGCAGTTCATCTTCGGTGCGCGTTTCTACGTCGCCGCCTTCAAGGCCGTGCGGGCCGGTGCCGGGAACATGGACCTGCTGGTGGCCCTGGGCACCAGCGCTGGCTACGGCTTGAGCCTCTATGAATGGGCGATCGCCCGTCCCGGCAGCATGCCGCACCTGTATTTCGAGGCCTCGGCCGTCGTGATCGCCCTGGTGTTGCTCGGTAAATACCTGGAAAGCCGCGCCAAGCGCCAGACCGCCAGCGCCATCCGCGCCCTCGAAGCCTTGCGCCCGGAACGGGCGATCCAGGTGATCGATGGCCAGGAGCGGGACGTTGCCATCAGCGCCCTGCGCTTGAATGACCTGGTGCTGGTCAAGCCCGGCGAACGCTTCCCGGTGGACGGCGAAGTGCTGGAAGGCCAGAGCCACGCCGACGAAGCGCTGATCAGCGGTGAAAGCCTGCCGGTGCCCAAGCAGCCCGGCGACAAGGTTACCGGCGGCGCCATCAATGGCGAAGGCCGGCTGCTGGTCCGCACGCAAGCCCTGGGCACCGAAACCGTCCTGGCGCGCATCATCCGCCTGGTGGAGGACGCCCAGGCCGCCAAGGCGCCGATCCAGAAACTGGTGGATAAAGTCAGCCAGGTCTTCGTACCGGTGGTGCTGGTGCTGGCCCTAGCGACGTTGATCGGTTGGTGGCTGTACGGTGCGCCACTGGAAACAGCGCTGATCAACGCCGTCGCCGTGCTGGTGATCGCCTGCCCCTGCGCCCTGGGCCTGGCGACGCCCACGGCGATCATGGCCGGCACCGGTGTGGCTGCGCGCCACGGGATTCTGATCAAGGATGCCGAGGCCCTGGAACGCGCCCATGAAGTCACGACCGTGGTGTTCGACAAGACCGGCACCCTGACCTCCGGCACCCCGCGTATCGCCCACTTGACGGCCCTGGACGGCGATGAAGATGCGTTGCTGAAAATGGCCGGCGCGCTGCAACGCGGCAGCGAACACCCGCTCGCCAAAGCCGTGCTGGACGCCTGCGCCGAGCGCGGCCTGGATGTGCCGGATGTCAGCGACAGCCAGTCCCTGGCCGGGCGCGGCATTGCCGGCAACCTCGCTGGGCACCGCCTGGCTCTGGGCAATCGCCGTCTGCTGGACGAGTTGGGCCTGAACCCCGGCTCGCTGGCCGAATCCGCACATGCCTGGGAAACCGAAGGCCGTACGTTGTCCTGGCTGCTCGAACAAGGCGCGACGCCGCGGGTGCTAGGCCTGTTCGCCTTCGGTGACACCCTCAAGCCCGGCGCTCTCGCCGCCGTACAGGCCTTGAATGAACAGCACATCGCCAGCCATCTGCTCACCGGCGACAACCAGGGCAGCGCCCGGGTAGTGGCCCAGGCGCTGGAGATTTCCAATGTCCATGCCGAAGTACTGCCAGCGGATAAATCCGCCATCGTCCAGCAATTGAAGCGCCATTCGGTGGTGGCCATGGTGGGCGACGGCATCAACGACGCCCCGGCCCTGGCCGCCGCCGACATCGGCATTGCCATGGGCGGCGGCACCGACGTGGCGATGCACGCCGCCGGGATCACCCTCATGCGTGGCGATCCACGACTGGTACCGGCGGCGCTGGACATCAGCCGCAAGACCTACGCCAAGATCCGCCAGAACCTGTTCTGGGCGTTCGTCTATAACTTGATCGGCATCCCCCTGGCCGCGTTCGGCTTGCTCAACCCGGTGCTGGCCGGCGCGGCCATGGCCCTGTCGAGCGTCAGTGTGGTGAGCAATGCGTTACTGTTGAAATTCTGGACACCCAAGCAGTTGGAGGACAAGCGATGAACATCGGCCAAGCGGCCCGCCAGAGCGGCCTGAGCGCGAAGATGATCCGCTATTACGAATCCATCGGTCTGCTCAAGGCCGCCCATCGCACCGACAGCGGCTACCGGATCTACGGCGCCGATGACCTGCACACTCTGGCGTTCATCAAGCGCTCCCGCGACTTGGGGTTTTCCCTGGAAGAGGTCGGCAAATTGCTGACTCTCTGGCAAGACCGCCAACGGGCCAGCGCCGACGTCAAGGCCCTGGCCCGGCAACACATCGATGAGCTGAACCAGAAAATCCGCGAACTGGCCGAACTGCGCGACACCTTGCAAGACCTGGTAGAGCACTGCCACGGCGACCACCGTCCGGATTGCCCGATCCTCAAGGAACTGGCGTCGGGGTGCTGCAAGAGTTGATGCCCACAAAGAAACAATGCTGTGAACAGCCGAAGCAAAACGGTGGGAGCGAGCTTGCTCGCGATGACGGCAGCACATTCAACATCGATGCAAGCTGCCACACCGCTATCGCGAGCAAGCTCGCTCCCACAGGAGGCCTGCGGTGGATAGAGGATTTTGCAGCGCCCACAAAAAACCCGGCCATTGGCCGGGTTTCTGTTCAGCCGATCATTGCATCCACGGCGGCGGTGGTTCTTCGGTCTTGCCGGGTGGGGCATCGTCGGCGGCGCGGACGGCCTGACGGCGCTCCTCATCCAGGCGAGCGGCCTCGATTTCACGCATGATCCCGCCGACATCCGCCAGCTCTTCCGGCTCGTCGAACTCGCCGGTCAGCACGCTGGCCGGGTGCAGGGTGCCAGCTTCGTACAGCGCCCACATTTCCTTGGCGTACTTGGTGCGCTTGAGTTCCGGGGCAAACCGGCCGAAGTAGGACGCCATGTTGCCCACGTCCCGCTCCAGCATGCTGAAGGCATGGTTGTTACCCGCGGCATCCACGGCTTGCGGCAGGTCGATGATCACCGGCCCCGTCGGCGTCAGCAGCACGTTGAACTCCGACAGGTCACCGTGCACCAGACCGGTACACAGCATCAACACGATCTGGGAAATCAGGTAGGCGTGATATTCACGGGCCTGGTCCGGCTCCAGCACCACGTCGTTCAGGCGCGGCGCCGCATCGCCGTACTCGTCGGCCACCAATTCCATCAGCAGCACGCCTTCAAGGAAGTCGTACGGCTTGGGCACGCGCACACCCGCGCTTGCCAGGCGGAACAATGCCGCCACTTCGGCATTCTGCCAGGCGTCCTCGGTTTCCTTGCGCCCGAACTTCGAGCCCTTGGCCATGGCCCGGGCCTGACGGCTGTTGCGCACCTTACGGCCTTCCTGATACTCGGCCGCCTGACGAAAACTTCGCTTGTTCGCCTCCTTGTAGACCTTCGCGCAACGTAGCTCGTTGCCGCAGCGCACCACATAAACAGCTGCTTCTTTACCACTCATGAGTGGGCGCAGCACCTCGTCGACCAGACCGTCCTCGATCAGGGGTTCAATGCGTTTTGGAGTCTTCATCAGCTTTTATTGTGGGTCCTTTATTACCAAACACGCGAATGACAGTCGTTATACGGCAATCCTTCCTCCGCGGGGAGGGGTTGCCGACCTATGAACCTGTGATGCACACAATGTGCCGGATCAATCGACGGCGTCGAATCATAGCCGAGACCGGCGCTGGCGTTGGCAACTGAATACCCAGGTATTTGCGACAAGAGCTGACAGGCATGTCTACCGACAACTCAATGCTTGAACAACTCCCCCGGCGTATACCCGAACATCCCCTTGAACGCGGCAATGAATGCGGACGTTGAATCGTACCCACACGACAACGCGGCGCTGGTGACGCTGTCCCCTTTCTCCAACGAGCCCAGGGACGACAACAAGCGCATGCGCTGGCGCCAGGCACGAAAGCTCAGGCCGGTCTCACGCTGGAACAGACGCATCAGGGTTTTTTCCGACGTGCCCAGACGTTCAGACCAGGCTTGCAAGGTGACGTTCTGTTCGGGTTGTTCGATCAATTCGTTACACAGCGCCAGCAAGCGGGCATGTCGCGGCAGCGGCAGGGAAAATCCCACTTCCGGCAACGTCGCCAACTGGTCCAGCAGCACCTGCACCAGCCGTTCTTCCTGGGTATCGCCTTGGGGATAATCGACCGGCAACTGACAGAATACCTTGATCAACTCACGGGCCAGTGGCGTGACTTCCAGCACCCGACAGCGCTCATCGGCCCAGGGGCAGGCGTGACGATGGACATACAGGCTGCGCATTTCCGCCCGGGTGGAGGTCACCACCTGATGTTCCAGGTCGGCAGGGATCCAGATGCCCCGTTGTGGTGGGGCGAAGAAGCTGCCGGCGGCGGTGTGTACGCCGAGAACGCCGCTGATGGCGTAGGAAAATTGCACCCAGTCATGACGATGAGCTTGCGTCCAGGAACCGGCGCTCAAGCTTTCGACACGGGCATACAGCGGCCTCGGCAATTGCGCCAGGTCGGGGATACGTCGTTCCAGTTGCTGGTGTCCCTTAGGCGGCATTGATTGGCCTTATGTCGCAAGACGACTGATGAGGACGACGTTAGGCTAAGTCGACTTTTCTTACAACATGCGGTGCCCTATGCATATCTTCAGACACCTCAAACGCATGGTGACCGACTGGTTCCTGTGCGGCATGGTGCTCGCCACGCTGCTGGCGTACTTCTTTCCCACCTTTGGTGCCACGGGCGGTGCCATGCATGCCGAATGGGTGGTCAACATCGGCATCTTCGTGGTGTTCTTCCTGCACGGGGTCAACCTGTCCGGCGAGCAGATCCGCCACGGCCTGAAGAACATCCGGCTGCACGTGATGGTGCAAGCTTTCACCTTTGGCGTATTTCCGTTGCTCTGGCTGCTCAGCAACTGGCTGCTGGGCAGCCATGTGCCGGCGCTGCTGATGCTGGGGTTCTTCTATCTGTGCGCCCTGCCCTCGACGATTTCTTCCTCGGTGGCCCTGACTGGCAGCGCAAAAGGTAACGTGCCGGCGGCGATTCTCAACGCGAGCCTGTCCAGCGTGCTGGGCATTTTCCTGACACCGTTGCTGGTCAGTTTCGTGGTCGGCAGCGGCGCCGGCGGCATCGACCTGGGTTCAACATTGCTCGACCTGTGCATAATGTTGCTGCTGCCGCTGGTGCTGGGGCAGTTCCTGCGGCGTTGGCTGGCCGGCTTCTTCGGTCGGTACAAACGCTATACCAGCGTCATCGACAAGCTGGTGATCCTGCTGCTGGTCTACGCGGCCTTCTGCAACTCGATGGTGTCCGGCATCTGGCGCCAGCAAGGCAACGGCGTGTTGCTCAGCGCAGTGGTGGGCAGTGCCGTGCTGCTGGCAATCATCCTGTGGGCCACCACCCGCACCGCCCGCGCCCTGAAATTCAACAACGCCGACGAAGTCGCCGCAGTGTTCTGCGCCAGCAAGAAATCCCTGGCAGCCGGGGTGCCGATGGCGGCGTTGATTTTCGGCAACCATCCCGGCCTCGGGCTGATTCTGCTGCCGATCATGATCTACCACCCCTTGCAATTGATCGTCTGCTCGATCCTGGCCGAGCGCTACGCCAGCCGGCACAAGGCACTGGCGTCCCGCCAGGAGGGCACTCTCGTCAACGCTCGATGATCGCCGTCACTCCCTGGCCGGCGGCGGCGCAGATGGAAATCAACCCGCGACCTCGCCCGGCGGCGTCCAGCAACTTGGCGAGGTTGGCGACAATGCGCCCGCCCGTGGCGGCAAACGGATGCCCGGCGGCCAGGGAGCTACCCTTCACGTTCAAGCGACTGCGGTCGATGGACCCCAGCGGTGCGTCGAGGCCCAGGCGGGTCTTGCAATAGTCCGGGTCTTCCCAGGCCTTCAGCGTGCACAACACTTGGGCGGCGAACGCTTCGTGGATCTCGAAGTAATCGAAGTCCTGCAAGGTCAGGCCGTTGCGCGCCAGCAATCGCGGCACGGCGTAGACCGGGGCCATCAGCAACCCTTCGGCGCCATTGACGAAATCCACCGCTGCCGTTTCACCGTCGCGCAGATACGCCAGGATCGGCAGGCCCCGGGCCTTGGCCCACTCTTCGCTGCCCAGCAGTACCAACGAGGCGCCGTCGGTCAGTGGCGTGGAGTTGCCCGCCGTCAGCGTGCCCTTGGCACTTTTTTCGAAGGCCGGCTTGAGGGAAGCGAGTTTTTCCAGGGTCAGGTCCGGGCGCAGGTTGTTGTCCCGGGTCAGGCCGAGAAACGGTGTCATCAAGTCGTTCTGCCAACCTTCGGCGTAGGACGCGGCCATTTTCTGATGGCTTTCCAGGGCCAACTGGTCTTGGGCCTCCCGGGGGATCTGCCAGGTCTGGGCCATCAATTCGCAGTGCTCGCCCATGCTCAGGCCGGTGCGCGGTTCGTTGATGCGCGGCAAGTCCGGCATCAGGTGCTGGGGGCGCAATTGCAGGAATACTTTGATTTTCTCAGCGGCGGTCTTGGCGCGATTGGCTTGCAGCAAGATCCTGCGCAACCCTTCACTGACCCCGATTGGCGCATCCGACGTGGTGTCGACGCCGCCGGCAATGGCGCTGTCGATCTGGCCCAGGGCGATCTTGTTGGCCACCAGCAGCACTGTTTCCAGCCCGGTGCCACAGGCTTGCTGTACGTCATAGGCCGGCGTCATCGGTGATAGCCGCGAACCGAGCACGCATTCGCGGGTCAGGTTCATATCCCGGGAAAACTTGAGCACGGCTCCGGCCGCCACTTCGCCGATGTGCAGGCCATGCAGGTTGTAGCGTTCGATCAGCCCCTCAAGGGCGGCCGTCAACATCGCCTGGTTGCTGGCGGTGGCATAGGGCCCATTGGAACGGGCGAAGGGAATGCGGTTACCACCGATGATCGCGACGCGGCGTAGTTGTGTCATGAAGAACTCCCCTGTAGGTCTAATACACTAAGAAAACTCAACCGCCCCCTGTGGGAGCAAAGCTTGCTCGCGATGCAGACACCGCGTTTTTCAGGTAGGTCGCGTCATCGTTCATCGCGAGCAAGCTTTGCTCCCACAGGGGTTCGGTGCCCTGGACAAAGCGCTCCCGCTCAAGCTTAGGCTTTATCTCGCCGATCGAACGACTGATTGCCAATCATGGTCCACACTTGGAACCTCATCAGCCGGAGTGTGTTCCATGTCTGACCGTTATATCGACTTCGCCAATTCGCCCATTGGCCGGCGCATGGTCGGGTCCCTCGGCCTGCCATCGCCGGTACGCCTGGAACGCTGGCAGGCCGGGCGGCTACGGCCGATCGAAGGCGCACTGCTGCTGGGCGGCGGGCCGTTGACCGAACAGATCGGCACGTTCGCCAAGCGCCTGACCGACACCATTTTCATCTACGGCGGCGAACCGACCGTGGCCACCGAGTGGATCCCCGGCCACGGCCCGAAAATCAAGGCAGTGGTGTACGACGCCAGCCATTTGGTGCAGGCCGACCAGCTCAAGCAGCTGCGGGAATTTTTCCAGCCGCTGATGAAGAACCTCGACCACAGCGCCCATATCGTCATCCTCGGGCGCGCACCGCAAAGCCTTGGCGATCCGTTCAGCGCCAGTGCCCAGCGGGCGTTGGAAGGTTTCAGCCGTTCCCTGGCCAAAGAGCTGCGCCACGGCGGGACGCTGCAACTGCTGTATGTCGGCGACGGTGCCGAAGCGCAGTTGGAAGGTGCGCTGCGGTTTTTCCTGTCGCCCAAGAGTGCCTTCATTTCCGGGCAGGTCATTCGCCTCGACGCCTGTGGCACCCAGGTCCATGACTGGACGCGACCGCTTACGGGGCTCAAGGCGCTGGTCACTGGCGCGGCCCGCGGGATCGGCGCCTCCATCGCCGAAACCCTGGCCCGCGATGGCGCCGACGTGATCCTGCTCGACGTCCCCCAGGCCAAGACTGACCTCGATGCCTTGGCGGCGCGCTTGAGCGGGCGCAGCGTCACGCTGGATATCTGCGCCGAAGATGCCGCCGCCCAGTTGATCGAGCACCTGCCCGACGGCGTCGACATCGTGGTGCACAACGCCGGCATCACCCGGGACAAGACCCTCGCCAACATGACCCCGGAATTCTGGGACGCCGTGTTGGCCGTCAACCTCAACGCCCCGCAAGTGCTGACCAAGGCCCTGCTCGACAGCGGCACCCTGCGCGACAATGGCCGGGTCGTTCTGCTGGCCTCCATCAGCGGCATTGCCGGCAACCGTGGGCAGACCAACTATGCGGCGAGCAAGGCCGGGCTGATCGGCCTGGCCCAGGCCTGGGCGCCGCTGCTGCAATCTCGGGGCATCAGCATCAACGCCGTGGCGCCGGGCTTCATTGAAACCCGCATGACCGCCGAGATCCCCTTCGCCTTGCGCGAGGCCGGACGGCGCATGAGTTCCCTCGGCCAGGGCGGCCTGCCTCAAGATGTCGCCGAAGCCGTGGCCTGGCTCGCGCAGCCGGGCACGGGCGCCGTGACCGGACAGGCCCTGCGGGTATGCGGCCAAAGCCTTTTGGGAGCATGACCATGACGATCCAATGGCATGAGGTCAGCAGCCCGCCATCCATGTCCGGGCTCTATTCAAAAGCGGCGACGCGGCGCAAGGTCACCGGAACGACCTTGCCCGAGGAAGGCCTGCGCCAGGTGCTTCAGGTCGATCCACAACGGCTGGCGGCCTATCGCAAGGTGTGCGGTTTCGTCGATAACGGACTGCTGCCGCCGACTTATCCCCACGTCCTGGCGTTTGCCCTGCAGATGCAATTGCTCACGGGGCGGGGCTTTCCCTTTCCGCTGCTGGGGCTGATCCACTTGAGCAACCGCATCCGGGTGCTGCGCCCGATGGGCGGGGTCGGCCAGGTGCGGGCCAGCGTCCATGTCGAGAACCTGCAAGCCCACCCCAAAGGCGCGGTATTCGACCTAGTGACCGGCCTTGATGATCAGTTGGGCCCCTTGTGGGAGGCCCGCAGCCAGATGCTGTGCAAAGGCGTCCAGCTTGACGGCGCGCTCGTGGACGAATCCCCTCAAGCCAGCCTGCCCTTGATTGAAGTCGCGCACTGGACCGCACCGGCTGGCATCGGCCGGCAATACGCCAAGGTTTCCGGCGACTACAATCCGATTCACCTGAGCGGTATCAGCGCCAGGCTGTTCGGCTTCCCCACTGCCATCGCCCATGGCTTGTGGAACAAGGCCAGGACCCTGGCGGCGCTGGATGACCACCTGCCCGAGGCCAACATCGAGATCGAGGTGACCTTCAAGAAACCGGTGCGCCTGCCCAGTGAAGTGACCCTGCTGTCCAGCGCGGCGGGCTCCAGTGGGCAACTGCAACTGGTGGGGACCGGGGCGCTGGAACATATGGTGGGAGAGTGGCGGCCGGCAACCTGAGTAGGTCGATAGCATTCACCGCCCCCCCCTGTGGGAGCGGGCTTGCTCGCGATGGCGCTGGGTCAGCTTGCATCAAGGTTGAATGTGCCGCCGTCTTCGCGAGCAAGCCCGCTCCCACAGTTTGTTTCAGGGTGTTCATAGATACGATGTCCACCGCCAATCCCTGTGGGAGCGAGCTTGCTCGCGATGGTGGTGGGTCAGCCTCCACCCATCTTGAATTCGCCGTGGTCAACGCGGCGGGTAGTTGGACAGAATCCGCCCCACCGTCTCGCGCACAGCCGTGTTGCGGTCGGCCGGGTTGGGGGAATTGCTGAGCAGTTGTTCATCACTGCCACGCCACACCAGCTTGCCGTCCTTACCGTCGAGCAGGTCGATCTGCACGGTGGCGACTTTGTAGCTGATGTTGCGGGTTTCGTTGTACATCGGCCCACCCCAGTAGCCATTCCATGGGCCGCCCCAACCGCCGCCATAGTTGGTGGTGACCTGTTGCTGGCGGTCCTCGACGATCAAATAGGCCTGGACCAGCACATCGCCGCGCCCACCCGCCGCAGCCGGGCGCAAGCCGCGCTGGTCGAGTTGATCGGCCACCGCCTGGCGGATCCGCTGTTCGGTCAGGTCGCTCTTGATGCGTGGGTCATCGGGGCGATACTGCAGCGCCGGGTCTTTCCAGCTCCAACTGCGATACGCTGCAAAATCACGGCTGGTGTCAAAGTCATGGTTGACCTGGTTAGAAGCACAAGCCCCCAGCAACAGGGTGAAGGCCAATAGAGCAAGACGGCGAAACATGGTTTTTCTCCGTTGCGTAATCAACTGGGGGGATACGCCGACATGGCTTTTTCCACGGCCTCGCGAATGGCATCGGTGCGTTCGCTCTGGCTGCCTCTCTGGCCCGTCTCGGCGCTGGCGCTCCACACCGGCTGACCGGTCCGAGCATCGAACAGGTCCACCCGGACCACCACGACTTGCTCCTGATACGTGCGCACCATCGGCATCGGATGGTACACGCCATAACCCGGACCGTAGCGATCATAACGGTTATAGCCGCCGTAATAGCCGGCATCATAATCATCCCGGACCTGGCGCACGCGGGTTTCCAGGCGCAGGTCGGCGCTGACGAACAGATCGGCGGGCCGGTTGTCATGCAGCGGCCGCAAGCCACGCTGGTCGAGGGCATTGCTCACCGCTTCGGCCACTTGGGCCGAATCCGCCCAGGCCGTGCCCGGCGGCAGGCGCCCGTCGCGCCAGGCCCAGCTGCGATAGCGCCCGTAATCACGGGGCGGCGCCGGGTAGGCGCTGCGGTCGAACACCGTGGCGGCCTCCGGTGGCGCCGGCGGCAACGGATTGGAGGTGGCGACATAGGGGTTGCTGCCCTGGCAGGCCACCAGCCCCAGGCACAGCACCAACAACCCTGAACGACCTTTCATTTCGCGCTCCAGTTGCACTTGCGGATCAGAGGGGACGGCAGATCCAGTGCAGATAACGTCCCAACCCGGCAAACGCCGGATGGCGACGGTGGACCAGTTCCATTTCCAGCAACTGCGCAAGTTCCACGCGGCCCTGGAACTCCACCGGCATGTAGTCATGGAAAACCCGCACGCCACTCTGGCTTTCGACCTGCCAGAGGCCTTCAAGTTGCGCCGCCAAATCTCGCGGATCAAGGGGTTGTTGCGGGGTCAGGCTCTGTTTTTCGCCGGCCATGTCGTTTTTGCGCAACTTGCGGAAATGCCCCTTGAGCAGGTTGCGATAGACCAGCGCGTCGCGGTTGTAGAACGCCAGGGACAGCCAACCGCCAGGCGCCGTCAGTTGATGCAGCACCGGCAGGATCGCGTGGGGCTCGGCCAGCCATTCCAGCACCGCGTGACACAGCACCAGGTCGTAAGGCTCGGTCAGTTGGCCGAGCAGGTCCTGCCACGGTGCCTGGATGAACGTGGCCTGCTGGCCGGCCTCGGCAAAACGCTGGCGAGCGCCTTCGAGCATGGGTTCGGCCGGCTCGGCCAGGGTCACCTGGTGACCGCGCTCGGCCAACCACAACGACATGTGGCCCAGGCCAGCGCCGATGTCCAGCACACGTAATGGACGCTGCGGCAGGGTTTCCAGCAGATCGGCCTGGAGCACCGCCAGGCGGATCGCGCCTTTGGCCCCACCGTAGATTTTTTCCGCGAAACGCGTGGCGAGCTGATCGAAATGACGGTCGCTCATCGGCCGAACCGCCGTTCGCTGTCGGCCAGTTTGCTGCGCACCACGGCGTCCATGTCCAGGCCCAGCTCGCTGCAAAGCAGTAACAGGTACAACACGATGTCACCGACTTCCTGCCCGGCGTGGGCCAGTTTGTCCGCCGGCAACTGGCGCGACTGGTCCTCGGTCAGCCACTGGAAAATCTCCACCAGCTCGGCCATTTCCACACTGGCGGCCATGGCGAGGTTTTTCGGGCTGTGGAATTGCCGCCAATCGTTATGGTCACGAATGGCATGCAGGCGTGCGGTCAGTTCAACAAGGTTCATCGGGTTCTCCTGAATGCGCATAGCTTCAGGGGGATGACCGGGGAAGGCAAGAGTCTCGGTACGAAGCGACGGTTTGCCCCATAATCGAACCAACTCGGCCGCCACAGCTCCTACAATCAGGAGCCAACGGCTCAGTTCGGATTCCCTCCCATCAGGATGCACATATGCAGGTAGAAAGCTTTTTCGAATGGCTCGGCCAGGCGCTCGGTTCGGTAATCCGTTTCATCGTCGACCTGCTCAGCGGCCTCTTCAACACCCTGGCCAACGCCGGCGGCAATTTCGTCGATGGGCTGTCACGCACCTTGGGCATGGACACTTCGATCATCAGCATCATTGCGCTGATCCTTGGGCTGATGCTGCTGTACTCGGCCATCCGCGCCTTCATGCGGGCCTCGATCGTCATGGGCATCATCTGGCTGGTGCTGGGGTTGTGGTTGTTGAGTTGGATCATTCACTAAAGCACCCTCGATCCCAAGCCGAACACAACCTTGTGGCGAGGGGATTTATCCCCGCTGGGCTGCGCAGCAGCCCCTTGAAGGTTGGATTCAATGAATCTGACACACTGCAGTGTCTGGTTTTGGGGCTGCTTCGCAGCCCAGCGGGGATAAATCCCCTCGCCACAATGAGTCCGAATACCCTAGGGAACGATCCTCCCTAGAACCCGCTACAATCGCGCTCCATCAAGGAGCCCGCATGTCCAACCTGATCACCGACTGGCGCGACCGCCTGACCCATCGCCGGGTCTGGGCACTGGCTGCGCCGATGATTCTCTCGAACATCTCCGTGCCGCTGGTGGCGTTGGTGGACAGCACCGTCATCGGCCATTTGCCCCATGCCCATCAGTTGGGCGCCGTGGCGGTCGGGGCGAGTTTATATACGGTGTTGGCGTGGGCCATGGGTTTCTTGCGCATGGGCACCACCGGGTTCGCCGCCCAGGCTGCCGGGCGGGGTGACGGAGCGGCGCTGCGGCAAGTGTTGTGGCAAGGACTGCTGTTGGCGATGGGGCTGGCGCTGCTGCTCGGTGCCGTCGGCGTGCCGTTGAGCGACGTGGCGTTGCATTTCATGCAGCCGTCCGCCGAGCTCAACCAGTTGACCCGCGACTTCTTCCACGCCCGACTCTTCGGCTTGCCGGCGGCGCTGGCCAGCTATGCGCTGGTGGGCTGGTTCCTCGGCGCCCAGAATGCCCGGGCGCCGTTGGCGATCCTGTTGGTGACCAACCTGGTCAACATCGCCCTGAACCTTTGGTTCGTGATCGGCCTGGACTGGGGCGTGACCGGTTCGGCCCGAGCGTCGGTGATTGCCGAGTGGACCGGAGCGCTGGTCGGCCTGGCCCTGGCTCGCAAGACACTGCGGGCCTGGCCCGGACAGATGGCCTGGGCGGCCCTGGGCGTGTGGCAGAACTGGCGTCCGCTGCTGACGGTGAACCGGGACATTTTCATTCGCAGCCTGGCGTTGCAAGCGGTGTTTTTCCTGATCACGGTGCAAGGCGCGCGCCTGGGGGACGCCACCGTGGCGGCCAATGCCTTGCTGCTCAACGGCCTGCTGCTGACCGCCCATGCCCTGGACGGCCTGGCCCACGCCGTGGAAGCGCTGTGCGGCCATGCCATTGGCGCCCGCGACCGCCTGGCCCTGCGCCGCTCGCTGGTGGTCGCCGGCGGTTGGTCACTGATTGCAAGCCTCGGCTTTGCCCTGCTGTTCCTGCTCGCCGGCCACTTGTTCATCGACATGCAAACCGATATCCCCGACGTACGCGCCACCGCTTACGACTACCTGCCCTACCTGGCGACCTTGCCGCTGATCGCGGTCTGGAGCTACTTGCTCGACGGCCTGTTCATCGGTGCCACCCGCGCCCGGGAAATGCGCAACGGCATGGTCTTGACCCTTCTGCTCGTGTCGCCAATCGCCTGGATGCTGCTGGGCTTGGGCAACCATGGACTGTGGATCACCTTTCTGCTGTTCATGGCCCTGCGCAGCCTGACCCTCGGTGGGTTTGCCTGGCACTTGCAGCGGCGCGACCGTTGGCTCGGCGCGCCGCCCCCATAACTTCAATCCTGGCGACCCTGCCACCGCCGCCGCAGGTGATCGAGACGCTCGCGCTGCGAGCCTCCCTCCGGCCCCGGAACGGGCCGGGCATCAGGGTATTGCAGGCGCAGCCACAGCCAGTCATCGAGCACCGTCCGCTCGGTGAATCCCAACGCCAGCCCCTGCTGCAAATCCTCCCAGAGCCGACGGTAATCACGCCCGGTGGAGCGGCACCATTGCCACGCGTGGCGCTCCAACAGGCATCGTTGCAACTGGCCCTGCTGTCGGTCGCTGAGGCCGTGTTCTTTCTCCAACGCCGCCACCGGCAGTCCCGGGTTGGACAGTTGTTGCCAGCCCTGGCTGCCGATCGCCCGGTCGGCCCACGTGCCACCGAACCAGCGCGCCAAGCTGATCGGGCCCAGCCAGCAGCTGAGCTCTTGGGAATCGCAACCGTCGAAAAAATAGCTGGCGGTGTGCGGGTTGTAGTAATTCAACAGGGCTTTGTGATGCAGGCCCAGTGTCACCGTCAGCATGCGCCGCAGATGCGTGAGCAATTGCCCGACGGGCGTTGGGCTGGCCAACAACAACCCCGGCCAGGCACGCGGGTCCAGGTGACAAAGGCTGACCAGCGCGGGTGATTGGCGCAGCTCCACCAACAGCGGGCCGTGCTCGCGCAGCCCATGCAACTCGGTGCCTTCGAACAGGGCAAAACGCCGGGCCTCGGCGAACTGCGCGTGCACCAGCCGCACCGCCTCAGGCGCACTCGGTGCGTCCAGCAGCAACCACTGCGGCGTTGATCCAGGCACGACCGCGCTCATCGAGCAACGCCCGCGCCGCGCCCCATGAGCATACGGCAGGTGCACAGCGGTTGAGCGCAGGGGCTGAAAGGCCCGCCTTCGGGCAACAGGCACAACAAGACCAGCGGCTCGGCCTCCCGCATCGCCGACAACAGCACCGGATCGACAACCGACCGCCCAAGTGTTTCGCCTGAAGATGACTCATCCACGACCACTGCCGAGGCAGGCGTGTTCAGAAAGGCACTGATCAGCGGCCGATCCGGATCACCTTCCATAAAGCTCACCAGCACCTCGGTACCGTCACACAACGCGGCCACCCCGCCGGCTGCCAGTTCCGGAGCCAAGGGCAGCCAGCAATGACTGGGGCTGGAACCTTCGCCCTGGTAGACCCAGTCAAATTCCACCGCCACGCGCCCCGCTCCCAGCTCCGGCGGCTCATCCACCGCCACGACCCAGCCGCGTTGCCGGCTCACCATGCGTGGCTTGGCCGGGACGCTGTCCGGCACGAACAGAACGCCTCGGGGAATGGCCTTGAAATGGTTGCCATATACACCCGCCTGGGCGCGATGCTCGACCTTCGTCAACAGCCAGCGCCGGTTCCAGCCGGTAAACGGATGGTCCGTCAACGTCAGCACCTGACCACTGCGCAGGTTCGTCAGTTCGCTGCGCCCCTGGGCGACCTGCTGCCCCGACACATCGGTGTGCACGCTGAAGGTCCGCACCGCGGCAGGCGGCCCGTCGTCCACGTAGACCGCCTTACCGGCGGGGGGAAAACTGTGGGGATTGTCGGCGAACACCAGGCAATGCCCGTCCCGCGTGTGTTCAAAATGAAAGTGAATACCCGCCCGGGCGCACACGCGCTGGAGGAACTGCAGGTCCGATTCCCGATACTGGGTACAGAAATCCTGCGGTGGATAATCGCCGCTCAGGTCCAGGCACAGCCGGCGGCCGCTAATGCCATGGGCCTTGAGCACCTGGCGAATGATCTGTGGCACCGAGCGAGCACTGAACACCCGCTGGCTGAAGCGCTGCGCCAGACAGGCCAGCTTCGGCCCGATACGCACCCGGCAACCGGCGCCCTGACGGTGTTGGACCAACTCATGGAGCTGCCCATGAATGCCCCGGCCTGGGGGACCGAAACTCAACCAGACGCTGCGGTACAGCAGGCTCGCCAAGTCCAGGTTCGCATCGGACAACAGGAGCTCCACTTCATAGACAAAGGGTTCGCTAATGGCTTCGCTACCCGTGAAGGCCACCACGTCAACGGGCTCGGGCAGACCGGCTATCTCCAGACGAAAGGCTGGCTCGCAGGCTGGATCGGACATCGGCGTTTCTCTACAGGAGGGGCGGCCGGGGATTCTCGCCGACCGCCATGGCCGAGTAGAGGGGCCAAGTACAGGTTAGGAAAGGGACTACACGAAATAAGGACATCACCGATTAAATGCACCGGTGTGAAGAAATAGCCGTGGCGTAAACAAAAATGCCCTCCGGGACTATCCGAAAAAACCCGCGATGTGCGGTGTGTTTTCTGACAGCCCCGGTGGGCATTGAGGAGACGGCTATTGGCGCTGTCTCTCCATCAGGAAGACAGATACGACGAACGCGTCAGCCCCAGGCGCAGCGCATCGAGGAACTGAGTGCGCTCGGCGGCGCTGATGCGGGCGCTGGCGCACTTGTCGCGGTAGTGAGTCATCAACTCCTCCGGCGACAAGTGCACGTAGCGCAGCATGTCTTCGATGGTGTCGTGGGTTTCGATACCGGCGTGGTACACGCTGCCATCGGCGTTCTGGTAGATGTTCACCGAGTCGGTGTCGCCGAACAGGTTGTGCATGTCACCGAGGATTTCCTGGTAGGCGCCCACCAGGAAGATGCCTAGCAGGTAGTCTTCACCCGGATTGAGGGCGTGAACCGGCAGGCTGGTCTCGATGCTCTGCTCGTCGACGTACTGCTTGATCTTGCCGTCGGAGTCGCAGGTCAGGTCTTGCAGCACGGCGCGGCGCAGCGGCTCTTCGTCCAGGCGATGCAGCGGCAGGATCGGCAGCACCTGGCCGATGGCCCAGGTGTCCGGCAGGCTCTGGAACACCGAGAAGTTGCAAATGTATTTGTCGGCCAGCTTGTCATTGAGCTCATCCAGCACCTGGCGGTGCGAGCGCTGGCGGGCCTTCAACGAGTTGTGCAGACGACGGCACACGGCAAAGTAGCACTGCTCGGCCAAGGCTTTTTCCGCCAGGGTCAGCTTGCCGTCGGCATATTGGGTCGCCACATCGCTCATGTAGTGCGTGGCGCGCCAGTAGGTCTCGGTGACCATCTCGATATCGGTCGGGCCCAGCAGGTCAACCAGCCATTGTACGGTTTCCGGCAGTTCCTGCTTGTTGTCGATCACCGGCACGTCGTCGTTGTGTTTCTCGACGTCGGTCACCTGCACCACCAGCATCGCGTGGTGGGCGGTCAGCGAGCGGCCGCTTTCGGAGAAGATGTGCGGGTGCGGCAGGCTCTGGGCATCGCAGAACTCCTTGAGCATGCCGACCACGACACCGGCGTAATCGTCCATGTCGTAGTTGATCGAACTGGCGTTGCGCGAGTGCGTGCCGTCGTAGTCCACGCCGAGGCCACCGCCGACGTCGATGTGATCCACCGGCAGGCCGAGATTGCGCAGCTCGCCGTAGTAACGGATCGCTTCCTTGAAACCGTGCTGGTAGTCCGCCAGGTTGGCGATCTGCGAGCCCATGTGGAAGTGCAGCAGGCGAATGCCCTGGTCCAGGCCAGCGGCGCGGAAGCGCTCGACCACCGACAGCAGTTGCGCGGCCGACAAACCGAACTTGGATTTCTCGCCACCGGTATCGGCCCACTTGCTCGACGCCAGGGACGACAGGCGCACACGCAGGCCGACCTGTGGCTTGACCTTGAGCACCGCGGCCTCTTCGATCACCAGGCCGACTTCGGACTCTTTCTCGATGACGATGAAGACGTTGTGCCCCAGCTTCTGGCCCATCAGCGCCAGGCGGATGAATTCGCGGTCCTTGTAGCCGTTGCAGACAATGGTCCCGCCCTTCGGCGCGAGGGCCAGCACCGCCAGCAGCTCCGGCTTGGAACCGGCTTCCAGGCCGATGGAGACGTTCTGGGTGGCGATGATGTTCTCGATCACCGCTTCCTGCTGGTTGACCTTGATCGGGTAGAGCGCGGTGTACTTGCTCTGGTATTCCAGGCGCGCGATGTTGCTGTCGAACGCGCCGGTCAGCTGGCGCACACGGTCTTGCAGGATGTCGGGAAAGCGCACCAGCAACGGCAGCGAGAGGCCACTCTGACGCAACTGGTCGACTTGCTCGAACAGGTCGATGGGCGAACTGCCGGGACCGTTCGGACGGACTTCGACGCGACCGGCTTCATTGATCGCGAAATACCCGGCCCCCCAATGGCGAATCCCGTAAACGCTGCGGCTGTCCGCAACTGTCCATTGGCTGCCATCGTCTTTGCGTGTGCGTCGTACGGACATCGAAGTCCCCTATAAAGAAGTCAAAATGCACCATCCGGTCGGAGGCTGGGGCAGTCTAGAGAGTGAAAATGACGAATTGCCTGTTAGCAAGGTAGACCCTGCTCCCAGCGATGAGTTTAGAAACCCGTTCAGAACAGGCTCTGTGAAAACCATGCGGGCGACCTCGAACGTCGGTCCGGGTCAAGCCGAGGGTGGTTTTCACAGAAGCTGCTAGCCGCCGGATTTCTTTGCCTTGAAACCGTGCTTGACCAGTTCCGCCAGCAGCAGCTCGACGTGATCGCCCTGGATCTCGATGATGCCGTCTTTCAACGCACCACCGGTGCCACAACGTTTCTTCAATGTGGTGGCCAGTTCCTTGAGCGCGTCTTCGGCCAACGGCACGCCGGTGATCGTGGTCACCGTCTTGCCGCCGCGACCTTTGCTTTCACGGCGCACACGGGCAATGCCGTCACCGGCAGGGATGGCGGTCTGTTTGCAGATGCAGGCATCCACCGGTTGACGGCAATCAGGGCAATGACGACCGGCGTCGGTAGAAAATACCAGGCCGCCCAGGGCGGCGAAGGATGCGGCTTTTTTGGCCACCGGCAATCCTCTCGGGAGGACAAAGACTGGTCGAGGGGGAACTTGCCTCGACCGCGAAACCCCACTCAGGCAGGGGCAGCGCTACTGGACCGCAGACGCGGTTCAGCTTGAAAAGTCGCGCAGTGTAACGGCAAAAAGCCGACTTGCTAAGGGCCAATCAGCGCCAATTTATAGCTTCTTTGCGACGTCGCCACCCTGGGCACGCAAATAGCGTTCAAGCGCCGCCAGGGAGTCCGGGCAGTAAGGCATGCGCTGGATTTCATCGAGCACCTGTTCAAGTGGCAGGAAACGCGCTTCGAGGACTTCTTCGGGCTGCAGGACCAGCGGACCGTCCCACACCGCCGAGAACGCCGAGCACCACAGGCGGCTGCCGGGGTCTTCGAAATAAAAATGGTCGTGGGCAGTCAGTTCGACACCGCTCACGCCCAGTTCTTCCGCCAGCTCACGGGCGGCCGACTCGGCGTAGGTCTCGTCGGCCTGGACCATGCCGCCCGCCGCCACGTCCCAGAACCCCGGGTAGATGGCCTTGCTCAGGGTGCGCCGGTGAACACACAGTTCACCGGCCGAATTGAACAGCATGATGTAGGTGCCACGCCCAATCAGGCCGCGCTCGCGCAACTGCGAACGCACCAGGCTGCCGAGCAGGTTGTCGTGCTCGTCGACCCACGCGATCAGCTCGGCATCCGAGGCCGCTCGGTGAGCGACCTCCCTGGGGCTTTCGCTCATGGCTCAGCCCTGGTTCAGCAGTTGCCGCAAGTCGATGACCGCTGCGTTGGCCCGGGAAATGTAGTTGGCCATGACCAGCGAGTGGTTCGCCAGGACACCGAAGCCGCTGCCGTTGAGGATCATCGGGCTCCAGACCGGCTCCTGGGACGCTTCCAGTTCACGAATGATCTGCCGCACGCTGACCGTGGCGTTCTTTTTCGCCAGCACATCGGCGAAGTCCACTTCGATGGCGCGCAGCAGGTGCGACAGCGCCCAAGCCTGGCCGCGAGCTTCATAGAACACGTTGTCGATTTGCAGCCACGGGGTCTCGACCACCTCTTCATCCACCTGCGGCACCTGGCCCGGGGCCGTGACTTCGGTTTTCAGCGAGGTGTTGAGCTTGACCCGGCCAACGCTGGCCGACAGGCGCTGGGACAACGAGCCCAGGCGCGTGCCGACGTCCCCCAGCCAGTTGTTCAGGTTGTCGGCGCGGGCGTAGAACAGCGCGCTTTTCTGGTTCGGATCGGACAGCCGGGCCTGGTAGCGGCTCAGGGAGTTGATGCCTTCCTGGTATTCGGATTCGCTGGAAGGCAGTACCCAACTGCGGTTGTCGAAGTTGAAGCGCGGCTCGGCCTTGGCCAGGTCGGCGTCCTCGGCGGACTGGGACTGGGAACGGGCGAAGTCCTTGCGCAGGGCGCGGCTCAGGTCGCGAACCTGCACCAGCACGCCGTATTCCCAGCTGGGCATGTTGTCCATCCACAAGCCTGGCGGGAAGCGGTCGTTGGAAATGTAGCCGCCTTGCTTGGTCAGCAGGGTCCCGGCCACGGTCTTGAGCGTCTCGACCGTGGTGTAGCCCACCACCATTTGCCGGCCATCCTTCTCGGCTGCGGCCTGGGCGTTCTGCTGCACGGGGAACAACGCGGGCTCCTGGCTCCAGTACCAGCCGAGGGCAATGGTCACCAGCAGGTAAAGGCCGATCAGCGTGGCCAGTGCGCGGCTGAAAAAAAGCCCACCCAGGTAGCTGCGGGTGTCCGATTTCGGCTCGGCGGCACGTTCAGGCGCGCTGCCCGCGCGGTTTTTCCAGTCCAGCATGGCGATGTTCCTTCAATCACTTGAGTTCTCGGTTCGACCACAACCCTACGCCATCGTGCCTGATTTGAAACGCGATAATGCGGCGCCAATCATGCCGGGCGCGACAGGGCAATCGAACAGCACTATAAAGGAAGCGTTGCCATCGGCCTACGAGACTGTCCAGTCACAAACTGAATGGGCCGACTGGACAGAATATTGACGTATGACACTCATGCGGAGGAAAAGAGGTGCTAGCATAGAGCCACCAGTCGACCTCAGCATGCACCCTCACTAGTAGTCAGGATATGACCGAGCCAGAAGACCCCAGCCGTGAGCGCCTCAAGCACCACTTTGCCCAGCGGGTAATTCATCAGGCTCGCCAGATCCTGGAGATATGGCAGCGCCTGCAACGCAGTGAGTGGTCAAGCACCGACCTGGCGGAGCTCAGCGAAGCCAATCTGCGCCTGCTGCGCTTTGCCGAGCGCTTCGAACAGCCCGAGCATTCCCTGCTGGCCCAAGGCATCAGCCAGTCGCTGCAAGCGGTGGACGCCAATCGCGGGCGCCTGAGCAGCCACCTGATCACCGAAATCAACCGCTTGATGCAGCGCTTGTCTCGCACCGGCCTGCGCCACGGCGACCAGCTCGAACAAACCTTCCTGCCGCCGCTGCGCAAACCCATCTACGTGATGCTGCAGGACCATGACCGCGCCGAACGCCTGGCCAAGCAATTGGAGTTCTTCGGCCTCAGCGCCCAGGCGCTCGACAGTGTGGCGGCATTTCGAGCCTCGATGGTCGAGCGCCTGCCAGCGGCGATTGTCATGGACGTGGACTTCAGCGGCCCGGGGACCGGCCTGAAACTGGCCGCCGAAGCCCAGGAAGGCCTGGAACAACCATTGCCGCTGCTGTTCTTCAGCTTGCTGGAAACCGACACCCCGACACGCCTGGCCGCGGTACGCGCCGGCGGGCAGGAATTCCTCACCGGCACCCTCGAAGCCTCGAGCCTGCTGGAAAAGATCGAAGTGCTGACCTGCGTCGCCCAGTACGACCCCTACAAAGTGCTGATCATCGATGACTCCCGCGCCCAGGCCTTGCACACCGAGCGCCTGCTCAACAGCGCCGGCATCATCACCCGCACGCTGATCGAGCCGATCCAGGCCATGGCCGAACTGGCGGATTTCCAGCCCGACCTGATCATCCTCGACATGTACATGCCAGCCTGCACCGGCACGGAACTGGCCAAGGTCATCCGTCACAATGACCGCTATGTCAGCGTGCCGATCATCTACCTGTCCGCCGAAGACGACCTGGACAAGCAACTCGACGCCATGAGCGAAGGGGGCGACGACTTCCTGACCAAACCGATCAAGCCCCGGCACTTGATCACCACCGTGCGCAACCGCGCCGCCCGGGCGCGCAATCTCAAGGCGCGGATGGTGCGCGACAGCCTCACCGGCCTGTACAACCACACCCATATCCTGCAACTGCTCGAGGATTGCAGCTTCCGCGCCCGTCGCGAAGGCAAACCCCTGAGCTTCGCCATGCTCGACATCGATCACTTCAAACGGGTCAATGACAGTCACGGCCACCCCATGGGCGACCGGGTGATCAAGAGCCTGGCGCTGTTTCTCAAGCAGCGCCTGCGCAAGACCGACTTCATCGGCCGTTACGGAGGCGAAGAGTTCGCCATCGTCATGCCCGACACCGACATCGACGCCGCCTGCAAAGTACTGGATGAAATTCGCCAGCGCTTTGCCGAAATCCACTATCCGGCCCAGCCCCAGGATTTGTGGTGCACCTTCAGCGCTGGCGTAGTGGAGATGAGCGATGACTCCGACAGCCTGATGATGGCCAGTCAGGCGGACGAAGCGCTGTACCGAGCCAAGCACGCCGGACGCAACCGGGTACAAAGCGCCCGGCAATCAAAGCAAAGTGCCACCTTTTCATCGGAATCGACTGACTCGGTCATAAACCTGTAACGCAAACGCAATAACTTCAGGCACTTACGATTCTGCCCTCGGTAGACCCTTGATGCGCCTGAAGCTGCTGACCAATCTCAACACCGTTCTTTTAGTTGCCGTCTGCCTGGGCCTCGGAGCCACCTTGTGGTGGTCGCAAATCGCCCTGGAGCGCCCCTACTTTCTGATGGAGCGCTACCTGGGCCTGTCGCGGCAATTCCAGGGCGAAGTGGCGCGCAACATCGAGGACTACCTGGCCAGCGGCGACGCCTTGCGCCTGAGCGCGGCCACCCAGGCCTTGGAGACGCTGCAGAAAGACCTCGACCAGTTTCCCCCGGAGCTGGCCAAGACCCTGCGTCCGAGCCTGTCGAACCTCGACGGCTTCAGCAGGACCGATCTGCTGGCCGCCGGCAAACTGGCTGGCGATCCACAGGCCTTGTTGCTGCAGGCCGAGCGTGAGCTGAGCGCCAGTCTCGATCAACTGGCCCAATACGCCAATGGCGCCCCGGCCTACCTGCCCCCGCTGTTTGCCGCTTCGCAGCACCTGGGTCGGTTGTCCCTCACGCGGGACAAACTGGTCAGCAGCGGCCACAGCGAATTGGCCGCCGATGTCGAACGGGAACTGGCGAGCATCCGTGTCGAAGCCGAACGCCTCGACGGCCTGCCCCTGCTGGGCGTCACCGCCAGCAGCGAATCGGGCAGCGATGATTTCGCCGCGCTGATGGGCCTGGAAACCCAGGAAAAAACCGCCGCCGAAGATGCTGGCATCGCCCTCAAGCGCGAACTCAACAGCCTGCTCGGCCGTTACCCGGCGGAATTGACCCGCACCCGCGAACTGATCCAGAAACGCACCGAGCTGAGCAATGCCACGCACCTGAAAATCGCCGACGTGCAAACGGCGATCGATACCCTGGAACCGGCGGTACGGGCCCAGCATGGGCAGATCCAGGGAGAGGTTCGCATGATCCAGGGGGTGATGATCGGCCTGATCCTGCTGATCGCGCTGCTCATCGACACCTTGCAGCGGCGCCTGGCCCGTACCTTGACGCACCTGGCTCCAGCCCTGTCGACCTGGGCCGAGGGAGACTTCAGCCGAGACATCCACGTGGGCGCCAGCAACCGCGAAATGCAGGACATCGAGGCTTCGCTCAATCGGCTGCGCGCTTACCTGGTGGACCTGGTGGGCACCATTCGGGTGAACGCCGAACAGGTCGCCGGCAGCAGCCGGACCCTGGCCGAGCTGAGCGGCGAACTGCACAGTGGTGCGGAGGATCAGGCCGACGATACGGCGCTGATCCGTGATTCCCTCAGCGAGCTGGAAGCGACCATCCAGCAAGTGGCCGGCGATGCCAGCCAAGCCGCAGACGCCAGCCGCAGCGCCGGGCAAGCGGTGGAGCAAGGGCAGAAAGTCATCGGCCTGAGCCTCACGGGCCTGCATGCGTTGGTGGGGGAAGTGCAAGGCAACGCGCAGATGATCGAACAACTGGCCGAGGAATCGGCCACCATCGGCGGCGTGCTGACGGTGATTCGCTCGATTGCCGACCAGACCAACCTGCTGGCGCTCAACGCGGCCATCGAAGCGGCTCGCGCCGGGGAAATGGGCCGGGGTTTTGCCGTGGTGGCCGAGGAAGTCCGTTCCCTGGCCCAGCGCACGGCCGGCGCCACTGCCGAAATCCAGACACTGATCGCCCGCCTGCAACTGGCCGCGCGCCAATCGGTGGATGGCATGCGCGCCCAGGTCGAACACGCCGAAGCCACCGCCAACCAGGCGCAAGCGGCCGACGGTGCGCTGGATGAGATCGTCGGCGCCATCCAGACCATCTCCGACACGGCGGTACGCATCGCCGACGTCACCGCCCAGCAAAGCGGCGCTGTCAGCGAAATCCGAGATCACAGCGAGCGGATTCATCAACTGGGCGCAGACAACCTGCTGCGCATCGGCCAGGGCCGGGAACAGGGTGACAATCTGCTGGTGCTGGGCGGACGTTTGCACACCGCCGTGCAGGCATTTCGGGTTTAGCGCCACAGACTGCATGAATCACTGTGGGAGGCCCGGGAATTGATGCTCACCGCCGCTCCCACATTGATTCGGAGGGCCCCTCCCACAGCGGTGCGATTTGCAACCGTATGACTGGATCAGAGACCTGGGTCACAAATTTCGCGCAAACATCGCTCATCGTGCTGGCTATTGCCGAGAACTGGACAGTCATTAAGGCTTTGCGGCATAGTCGCCGGGTTCTGATAACTGCTCACAGATAACAAGGAACAGCGGATGGCGACCCTATTGGTCCTGCACGGACCCAACCTGAACCTGCTGGGCACCCGTGAACCGGGCGTCTACGGCGCCGTGACACTGGCCCAGATCAACCAGGACCTGGAACAGCGGGCCCGCAACGCCGGCCATCATTTGCTCTATCTGCAAAGCAACGCCGAATATGAACTGATCGACCGCATCCATGCCGCCCGTGGCGAAGGCGTGGATTTCATTTTGATCAATCCAGCAGCTTTTACACATACAAGTGTCGCATTACGTGACGCGCTGCTGGCGGTGAGCATCCCATTCATCGAAGTGCACTTGTCCAACGTGCACAAACGCGAACCTTTCCGCCATCACTCCTACTTCTCCGATGTAGCAGTGGGAGTGATCTGCGGCCTTGGCGCCAGCGGTTACCGACTGGCCCTGGAGGCCGCCCTAGAGCAGCTTGAACAACAAGCTATACGCCCCTGACCGACCCTTGGGAGTTGATGATTCATGGATATCCGTAAAGTTAAGAAATTGATCGAATTGCTGGAAGAGTCCGGCATCGACGAGCTTGAGATCAAGGAAGGCGAAGAGTCCGTACGCATCAGCCGCCACAGCAAGACCCCGGCCCAGCAGTTCTATGCACCGGCCCCGATGCAGGCTCCGGCCGCCGCGCCTGCTCCGGCAGCAGCCCCGGTTGCCGCCGCAGCGCCAGCCGCACCGGCGGCACCGACGCTGAACGGCACTGTCGCTCGTTCGCCAATGGTGGGCACGTTCTATCGCAAGTCTTCGCCATCCTCGCCGTCCTTCGTTGAAGTCGGCCAGACCGTGAAGAAAGGCGACACCCTGTGCATCGTCGAAGCCATGAAGATGATGAACCACATCGAAGCTGAAACCAGCGGTGTGATCGAATCCATCCTCGTCGAAGACGGCCAGCCGGTTGAGTACGACCAACCGCTGTTCACCATCGTTTGAACCGCGGAGAGCCTTTGATGACTGCGAAGTTGGAAAAAGTTCTGATCGCTAACCGCGGTGAGATCGCCCTGCGGATTCTGCGTGCCTGCAAAGAGATGGGCATCAAGACCGTCGCCGTTTACTCCAAGGCCGACAAAGAACTGATGCACCTGGGCCTGGCGGACGAATCCGTCTGCATCGGTCCGGCGTCGGCTGCGCACTCCTACCTGCACATCCCGGCGATCATCGCCGCTGCCGAAGTGACCGGCGCCACCGCCATTCACCCGGGCTACGGTTTCCTGGCGGAAAACGCCGACTTCGCCGAACAGGTGGAAAACTCCGGTTTTGCCTTCATTGGTCCGAAAGCCGACACCATCCGCCTGATGGGCGACAAGGTTTCGGCCAAGCACGCCATGATCGCGGCTGGTGTACCGACCGTTCCGGGTTCCGACGGCCCGCTGCCTGAAGACGAAGAAACCGCTTTGCGCATTGGTCGCGAAGTCGGTTATCCGGTGATCATCAAGGCCGCTGGCGGCGGCGGTGGTCGCGGCATGCGCGTGGTACACAAGGAAGAAGACCTGATTTCCTCGGCGAAGCTGACCCGCTCCGAAGCTGGCGCGGCGTTCGGCAACCCGATGGTCTACCTGGAAAAATTCCTGACCAACCCGCGTCACGTCGAGGTCCAGGTGCTGTCCGACGGCCAGGGCCAGGCCATCCACCTGGGCGACCGCGACTGCTCGCTGCAACGTCGTCACCAGAAGGTCCTCGAAGAAGCGCCGGCACCGGGCATCGACGAGCAGGCTCGCCAGGAAGTCCTGGCACGTTGCGTCAAGGCGTGTATCGACATCGGCTATCGCGGCGCCGGCACCTTCGAGTTCCTGTACGAGAACGGTCGTTTCTACTTCATCGAAATGAACACCCGTGTTCAGGTGGAGCACCCGGTTTCGGAAATGGTCACCGGCATCGACATCGTCAAGGAGATGCTCAGCATCGCCGCCGGCAACAAGCTGTCGTTCACCCAGGATGACGTGGTCATCCGCGGTCACGCGCTGGAATGCCGGATCAACGCCGAAGACCCGAAAACCTTCATGCCAAGCCCAGGCACGGTCAAGCATTTCCATGCCCCGGGCGGCAATGGCGTTCGCGTCGATTCGCACCTGTACAGCGGTTATGCCGTTCCGCCGAACTACGATTCGCTGATCGGCAAGCTGATCACCTACGGGGCGACCCGTGAAGAAGCCATGGCGCGCATGCGCAATGCCCTGGACGAAATCGTGGTAGACGGGATCAAGACCAACATCCCGCTGCACCGCGATCTCGTACGTGACGAAGGCTTCTGCAAAGGCGGCGTCAACATCCATTACCTGGAGCACAAGCTGGGCAACCAGCACTGATGCTTCACGTGATGTAAAAAGACCCCGGTCCATTGGCCGGGGTCTTTTTTTGTGCGCGCCTCAAAAGAGCAAGTGATGGATCACTTCAACTCCACCATGGAGTACGCGTGTGATTCGACCTTCGCAGCATTCGCCCGCCTCCCCTGCTGGGTGAGTACGACGCCGTTGGCATTTTCGACCAGAATGTCGCTGCGCATGCGCGCCATGAATCCGCGAGCTCGCATGGACACCGGGTCAGTGTTGTTCTTCGCTCGCGCCAGGACGGGTATGTAAAAGCGTTCGACCTGGCTGCCGGACGTCTTGAATACCGACGTGACACCCGTGCGCAGATCCAGTGACACGCCATAGTTATTACCCAGGCAGGAAGAATACGACCAGTGATCCCAGGTCGGTCGCAGCCCGTGCTTCCTCATCACCTGCCTGACCGGCTCGCCGATGTCAGCCCCCGTCAACCAGTCCCCGCCGACCAAGGTGGCACGAACATCCTTGGCCGATCCCCCCAGGCGCCGCATCACATCCCGGACACTTCGCTCGATCAGCGCGCGGATGTTGTGATCGAAATGGATGACTGCTCCGACCCGGGTGGTCGGGTTGTATAACGAAGCGATCACGCACGTCTGTGCATTGAGCGAGAACAGGTAGTTGTCCGCCGCCTCGCTGAACCTCGCCACCACGGCCTCGCCCTGCAACGCGCCCCTGGTCACGTCCGGGAAGACATGTCCGGGGAACGCCTCGCGCAAATCGCCTATTCGCCCCAGGTTGCGCACCTCATCATTGCCGCCGCGCAAACCGACTTTGTTATGAGTCCACTTGCCATTCGCCATCCTGCGGATGGGCAATTTGTAAATAGCGCCGGGACGCCGGGCATCCACCAGGCACAGGCCGCCAAAGTATGGGTCCCTCTTCACCTGGTAGTACCTGCCCCCGCTCGCGATGTAGTAAGTGCTCCGCGGTTGCGAAGCGCTGGGCGGGCTGCGATAGGTGCCGAAAAAAATCCCCTCATCCGTCACCAACTGCAGATTCTCTGGTGTTCTGCCGACCGCCTGCTGCGGCTTGAGGCGTATGGCCGGAACCAGCGGCCCGGACTCTTTGGCGACCACCGGTGAGGCGCTTCTCAAGCGTTGCGCAGACAATGACAAGGGCTTCACGGCGCGCTGCAAGTGCCTGGCCGCGTGCCCCAGTGCCGTGGCCATGCTGGCGGCGCCGAGCGTGGCGAACAGCGTTCCCCAGGTCGCGATCAACCAGTGACCGAGCGCTTCTTCCGTGTCACCTCCCACGTGCCCCTGGATGGCCTGCCTGGCGCTGACGGCAATCAAGCCAATATCCAGCAACAAGGCAAAGGGCGGATAAACCATGCACACCGGAACAACCGCGAAGATCAGGCCTTGGAATACTTGGTTGCGGATCATTTCGGCACGACTGGTGGTGATGTCCTCTACATCGGTGACAGCGCGCTCGACGCCGGCATCGAACTCGGCACGGGTATCAATCAGCCGATTGAGTTCACGCAATGTGTCGACACGAGTGGTCCCGGCGGCCAGCGCCAACAGTGTCCGCTCCACGGCGGCACGGGCGACGAGTGCGACCCGCTCCAGTACGTAATCGTGCAATTGCGCCGCGATGCTCCCGGAAAACGCCAGGTACGGGCGAAACAGGATGCCGTCCGGCGCATCGGGTGTGTACAACCAATAAGAAGCCTTCGGATCGAAGTAGGTGAACACGTAGACGCCCAACACCACATGGCCGGCGACGGTCAGCTTGATCACGCCTTCACGCGTCACGGCGACACCGGGGTACGTGGCGCTGCTTGCAGGTCGCCCATCACTCAATAGCGTGACTTGCCGGGTGAGCCACTGGAACGCTTCGGCGCTCAACAGCGACTTGCCGTAAGCCACACGCAGGTCGCGGTCCATCCTGGCCAACAGCATGTAGCAGTAAGCCTCGCGGCGCTTGGCATACTCGGGCGCCGTGGCGTCGAGGAAGCCAGCACGGATGTGCCTGGCATATCGCTCACCCAAGTAGGCCACGCGAATATAGGACGCCAGATCGGCACTGCGAACCTGCGTCAAATCCTGCCCGACAGAAGAACGCACGCCCTTGGCGGGGTCGTCGATGTCCGCGTTGCGCTCGTATCCGTAGATGGCCAAGTGCAGCAGGCTGGCGGTTTTTTTCTCGGCGGCCAGCCCCGGACTGTAGTCGATGAAGACCGTGGCAGGATCGACCGCCTCAAGCACACCCTTGCTGCGCATGTAGGGCCCGATCATGTCGGCGAAGGTACGCTTGGCGAAGTCCATGAACACTTCGTAGCCCACGAACTGCTCATCGAATACTTGCCGCTGAACCAAGAATTCCTGGCTCAGGCCGCTGATATTGCGCCGGGACTCAAGCGGCAACGCCGAGTACCAACGAGGCGACTCGCTCAGCTCCACGTGTGCCAGGTTATTGGCCAGGCCGGTCGAGACTGCGTTCTGCAGACAGGTCTTGAAACTTGCCTGCGTGCCCCTGAGGTCTTGTTCCAGATCCCAGGAAACCGGCTTTTCCATCACACGGGCAAAGTACGCTCGGGCCTGTCCACGATCAGTCGGCGAGAGTTGCTGCAACAGATACTCGCGACCGGCCTGATGTTGGGTCCAGGCTCCGACTTCGCCGCTCAGGGCCCGCAGCGAAGGCAACTCGATCCATTCCTGGCCATCGGGTTTGCCGGGGGCGAACAGCAGCAGGCCACTGACAGCACCGCCCACGTCTTCACGATAAAACACCAGGAGATCGGCACACTTCAGGCCATGGGGAAGCACCAGGCCGGCGACACGCAACCCGCCGGCGATTGGCGTTGCGCCGTCGCTTTCCCAGAGGGCAGCGAGGTGATCATGACTGGTCACCGACAACTGGCCGGCACAACGGGCGACAAACGCACTGTGCTGCAACCGCGCCACAAACCAATCGAGCATGGCGTCCTTCAGATCCCCACCCTCGTAGCGTTCGGCCAAAGCTGGCAAGTACCCGGCAGGCGCGTCGACGCTGGCCAACAACTGCGCAATGAAGGCCGGTGAAAGAGGCTGGTTACGGAGCATGCCGCCGTTCTCGACCAGGAACACCGACACCGCGTCCGGCCGGACCGGGCCTGCCGCCACCAGCTCACTCAGGCTGTAGGTGCGTACGGGCTGACCAATGACCGTTCGCCACTGCAGCTGCACACGAATGCTGTCCGGCTCGACCTCCATGTCCAACTCATGCCTGACATAGTCCCTGGCCAATTGCCGAGCGAAGGCCCGCAGCGAGCCCAGGCCATCGACCCGCTCATCCACCAGCGCCTGCGCCAGCGCGGCCTGACTCTCGAAAGCCCGCAACAATTCACGATCTGGAGGGCTCAGCCCCCGCAGCCAATGCGGCAACTGCAATCGCGCCAGCGCACCAAGGTCCCGGCGCTCGGCCGTGGTTGCCAACACGGTCAAGCGACTCGTCCGGCGCCAGCCGTCCTGGAGCGCTTCGATCTGTTCTCGCAACTCGTCGACACCCAGGCCAACCAGACGGCCAGGCCGAAACAGCTCGTCGACCGCCCCCCTGTGCTCGTCCAGTTTTTGCCTGACCACGTCTTCGAGGGAGGCATCGTACGCAGTCATTCGCCAATGCCGCCGCAGATAGTCCTTGTAGTGATCGACAAACCTTGAGGCCACGCCCTCCACCACCTGGACAACGAACGCCCGGCGCTCGGCCGCAAAACCCAAGTCTGGCCCGTCGGGCCAACGGTAGGGCGCGTCTTGCTCCTCGTCATACACCACAGGCGCCTGGTCGATCATGCGCTGCAGCACGGTATCGAGCAGGGTACCCAGGAAGTGTGGATCGATATTGCCTTGGTAGTGGTAGGTGCGCAGCTCGACCAGCAAGAACTCTTCCAGCACCTCCAGCAGGCTCATCTGGGTGTGCAGTCGCGCATCGATCGCCTCCTGCCAACGTGTCAGTTTCTCCAGGATCGCCCGTGCGGTCGCCACCGGCGGGGAATCGACCGACCCCGTGCGTTCCATGTTGCCTTGCCGTTCGGCAATGATGTCCATGCACAATCCTCCCTGTTGTGTGGACCGGCACCTTATCCGCCCTGCGACATGCCCATGGCATACATATATATATCGAAACACCGCCCCGACGACGCGAGACTCGCTTATCCACTTTGGCCGCGACCTGGCGTACACTGCGCGCCTTTGCAGCCCTGCGCTGCCCCCCTGTGGATTTTTTCAAAGGTGCCCGCCATGCCTTGGCTGCAAGTACGCCTGGCCATCAGCCCGGAACAAGCCGAAACCTACGAAGACGCGTTTCTTGAAGTAGGCGCTGTATCGGTAACCTTCATGGACGCCGAAGACCAGCCGATCTTCGAGCCGGAGCTCAATACCACCCCGCTGTGGTCCCACACCCACCTGCTGGCCCTGTTCGAAGGCGGCACCGAGGCAGCCAGCGTGCTGGCCCATCTTGAGCTGTTGACCGGCAGCCCGCTGCCCGAGCATCACAGTGAAGTGATCGAGGACCAGGACTGGGAACGCAGCTGGATGGACAACTTCCAGCCGATGCGTTTCGGCCAGCGCCTGTGGATCGTCCCGAGCTGGCATGCCGCGCCAGAGCCGGACGCGGTCAACCTGCTGCTGGACCCGGGCCTGGCGTTCGGCACCGGCACCCACCCGACCACCGCGCTGTGCCTGGAATGGCTCGACGGCCAGGACCTGAAGGGCTGCAACGTACTCGACTTTGGCTGCGGCTCGGGGATCCTGGCGATTGCCGCGCTCCTGCTGGGCGCCCGGGAAGCGGTCGGCACCGACATCGACGTCCAGGCCCTGGAAGCCTCCCGCGACAATGCCGGGCGCAACAACATCGCCGAAGCCCTGTTCCCGCTGTATTTGCCCCAGGACTTGCCACAAGTCCAGGCCGACGTGCTGGTGGCCAACATCCTGGCCGGCCCGCTGGTATCCCTGGCGCCGCAACTGTCGAGCCTGGTCAAGCCGGGCGGACGCCTGGCGCTGTCGGGCATCCTTGCCGAACAAGGTGAAGAAGTCGCCGCCGCTTATGCCGCGGACTTTGACCTGGACCCGATCGCCAATCGCGATGGCTGGGTGCGCATCACCGGACGTCGGCGCTAGAATGAGCGCCTGTATCCACCGGATTGCCGCATGACTGACAGCTTCGTCACCCAGTGCCCGCATTGCCACACCCGTTTTCGCGTCAGCCATGCTCAATTGAGCGTGGCCCGCGGGGTGGTTCGTTGCGGCTCGTGCCTGCAGGTGTTCAATGCCGCACAGCAGTTGCTGGAACAACGCACAGCCAGGCAAGCGGCGCCTGCCGTAGCGCCACCCGCCAAGCCGACCGCCGAAGCTCCGCCCCGGGCGATCAGCCAGAAACAGTGGAGCGCCGCCGAGCTGGATCTGGATGACCTGGACAAGGAACTGGCGCGCCTGGAGCGCCGCGACAATCGCGCCCCGGGCAATGCCGGCCGGCGCCGGGAAGACAACCTGAGCGCGCAACGCGATTCGCTCTCCAGCGAGCAGCAAACCTGGCCCGACAGCCTGTACAGCGAAACCTCGAACGAGCGCGTCGAAACCGTCCTCGATACCCCCTTCGAACCGTTCGAACCCCACGAACCGGCGCGACCGCCGCGTACCGAGCCGTCCCTGTCCCTGGCCCTCGAACCGCTGGAACCGGACGACGAGCCGGTCGCCCCGCTCCACCTCGCGCCGGACGACGAGCCCGACGAACACCTCGAGCGCCTGTCCGCCACCGATGACCACGACGATGAGCCCGAGCGACCGCTGCCACTGCGCAAGTCACGGGAACGCCAGGAGCCGGGGATACGCGCCGAGGCCCTCCACGACCTCGACGACGACCCGCTGCAACTGGACTGGCGCAAACGCCGCTCGCCCTGGGGCCGACGCCTGTTGTGGGCCCTGCTGATCCTGCTCGCCGCCGCGGCCCTGGGTGGCCAATACATCGCCTACCATTTCGAAGAACTGGCCCGCCAGGACCAGTACCGGCCGTGGTTCCTGCAAATCTGTCCGACCATCGGTTGCGACGTACCGTCCAAGGTCGACATCGCCAAGATCAAAAGCAGCAACCTGGTGGTGCGCAGCCATCCGGAGTTCAGCGGCGCCCTGGTGGTGGACGCGATCATCTACAACCGTGCGCCCTTCTCCCAACCTTTTCCGTTGCTGGAGCTGCGCTTTGCCGACCTCAACGGGCACCTGATCGCCAGTCGTCGCTTCAAGCCCGGGGAGTACCTGGGTGGCGATCTCGAGGGCCGCGGCGAAATGCCGCCGCAAACGCCCATCCACATCGCGCTGGATATCCTGGATCCTGGCCCCAAGGCGGTGAACTACAGCTTGAGCTTTCATTCTCCCGAATGAAACCGGCCAGGGTCGGCCAATTGACGGCAGCTTTCTGACTGACCCCACCCAGACCAAACCGCTGGCGATAACAAAATAGCTGTTCAGATTTTATCCAATTCGATCTTTATCCAGTCATCGAGAGCGGGTATCATGCCAACCCTTTTTCGAAGTCTCATGATCCGGCCCCACTTCAGGGAAGTCCTATGTCGGCGGTACGCATCGGCCCATATACATTGCAGAACGGCCTGGTTCTCGCCCCTATGGCGGGCGTCACCGACCAGCCCTTTCGTCAGTTGTGCAAACGCTTGGGCGCAGGACTGGTGGTATCGGAAATGGTCACCAGCGACATGAGTTTGTGGAACACCCGCAAATCGCGTCTGCGCATGATCCACGAAGGTGATCCCGAGCCCCGCTCGGTACAGATCGCCGGTGGCGACGCGCAGATGCTGGCGGAGGCGGCCCGGGCGAACGTCGAGCTGGGGGCGCAGATCATCGACATCAACATGGGCTGCCCGGCGAAAAAGGTCTGCAACAAGGCCGCAGGCTCGGCACTGTTGAAAGATGAAGCGCTGGTCACCGAGATCCTGCAGGCCGTAGTGGCCGCGGTCGATGTGCCGGTGACCCTGAAGATCCGCACCGGGTGGGACCGGGAGAACAAGAATGGCCTGGTGGTGGCGAAGATCGCCGAACAGGCGGGCATCACGGCGTTGGCGGTCCATGGCCGCACCCGTGCCGACCTGTACACCGGCGAAGCCGAGTACGACACCATCGCCGCGATCAAGCAGGCGGTGTCGATTCCGGTCTTTGCCAACGGCGACATCGATTCGCCCGAGAAGGCCCGGTACGTGCTGGACGCGACCGGTGCCGATGGCCTGTTGATCGGCCGGGCAGCCCAAGGGCGGCCATGGATTTTTCGTGAGATCGAACACTACCTGCGCACTGGCGAAAAGCTGGCGGCGCCGCAGTTGTCCGAGGTGGAACGTATTCTGCTAGAGCATCTGGCCGCGCTACATGCCTTCTACGGAGAAGTCATGGGCGTACGCATCGCTCGCAAGCATGTGGGCTGGTATCTCGCAACCCTGCCGGGCGCCAGGGAGTTTCGCGCCCGTTTCAATCGTTTGGATGGTACGCAAGCACAATGCGCCGACGTTCAGGCGTTCTTCGCTGAGCGTTACAAGAGCCTGACAGGGGACGAAGGGGTGGCCGCATGACGATGATGACCGAGACTTTAGTGAGTGGAACAACACCCGTGAGCGACAACGTGAATTTGAAACAGCACCTCAATACGCCCAGCGAAGAAGGTCAGACCCTTCGCGGGAGTGTCGAGAAGGCGCTGCACAATTATTTCGCCCACCTTGAGGGCGCTGCCGTCACGGATGTGTACAACCTGGTGCTTTCCGAAGTCGAGGCACCGCTGCTCGAAAGCGTGATGAACTACGTCAAGGGCAACCAGACCAAGGCCAGTGAGCTGCTGGGCCTGAACCGCGGCACCCTGCGCAAGAAACTCAAGCAGTACGATCTGCTGTAAGCATTCAATCAAACCAGAAAGGCGCCCGCATAAAAAACGGTCGCCTTTTTTGCTGACTTCCCTTGCTTTTGATGGAAATTGAAATGACCGACCAGACCACCCGCCTGCCGATCCGCCGCGCCTTGATCAGCGTCTCCGACAAGACCGGGATCCTCGAATTCGCCCGCGAGCTGCAACAGCTGGGCGTCGAGATTCTCTCCACCGGCGGGACCTTCAAGCTGCTGCAGGACAACGGTGTCGCCGCAGTGGAAGTCGCGGACTACACCGGTTTTGCGGAAATGATGGACGGTCGGGTCAAGACCCTGCACCCGAAAATCCACGGCGGCATCCTGGGCCGTCGCGGCATCGACGACGCCATCATGAACGAACACGGCATCAAGCCGATCGACCTGGTGGCGGTCAACCTCTACCCGTTCGAAGCCACCATCAACAAGCCTGGCTGCGACCTGCCGACCGCCATCGAGAACATCGACATCGGCGGCCCGACCATGGTCCGCTCGGCGGCCAAGAACCATAAGGACGTGGCCATCGTGGTCAACGCCAGCGACTACGCCAGCGTGCTGGAGAACCTCAAGGCCGGTGGCCTGACCTACGCCCAGCGTTTCGACCTGATGCTCAAGGCCTTCGAACACACCGCCGCCTACGACGGCATGATCGCCAACTACATGGGCACCGTGAACCAGGCCGCCGAAACCCTGTCGACCGAAGGCCGCAGCGAATTCCCGCGCACCTTCAACACCCAGTTCGTCAAGGCCCAGGAAATGCGCTACGGCGAGAACCCGCACCAGAGCGCGGCGTTCTACGTGGAAGCCAAGCCGGCCGAAGTCGGCATTGCCACCGCCACCCAACTGCAAGGCAAGGAACTGTCGTTCAACAACGTAGCCGACACCGACGCCGCGCTGGAATGCGTGAAGAGCTTCGTCAAGCCAGCCTGCGTGATCGTCAAGCACGCCAACCCGTGCGGCGTGGCCGTAAGCCCGGACGCCGAGGGCGGCATCCGCCAGGCCTACGAACTGGCCTACGCCACCGACACCGAGTCGGCCTTCGGCGGCATCATCGCCTTCAACCGTGAACTGGACGCCGAGACCGCCAAGGCCATCGTCGAGCGCCAGTTCGTCGAAGTGATCATCGCCCCTTCCGTCAGCGAAGAAGCCCGCGCCATCGTTGCCGCCAAGGCCAACGTGCGCCTGCTGGCCTGCGGCCAATGGTCGGCCGATCGCGCGCCGGCCTGGGACTACAAGCGTGTCAATGGCGGCCTGCTGGTCCAGAGCCGTGACATCGGCATGATCGGCAGCGAAGACCTGAAAGTGGTGACCCGGCGCGCCCCGAGCGAGCAGGAAATCAACGACCTGATCTTCGCTTGGAAAGTCGCCAAGTACGTCAAGTCCAACGCCATCGTCTACGCCAAGAACCGCCAGACCATCGGTGTCGGCGCCGGCCAGATGAGCCGCGTGAACTCGGCCCGCATCGCCGCGATCAAGGCTGAACACGCCGGTTTGCAAGTTCAAGGCGCGGTCATGGCCTCCGATGCGTTCTTCCCGTTCCGCGACGGCATCGACAACGCGGCCAAGGTCGGCATCACCGCGGTGATCCAGCCGGGTGGCTCGATGCGTGACGCTGAAGTGATCGCCGCTGCCGACGAAGCCGGCATCGCCATGGTATTTACTGGCATGCGCCACTTCCGCCACTAAATTTGCTTGATCGTACCCACGCTCTGCGTGGGCACGCAGCTCGGGACGCTCCGCGTCCCCGGACGCAGAGCGTCCGTAGAGGCATTCCCACGCAGAGCGTGGGAACGATCAGCCCCCATCAGCGTCATCCGAGGTTTTTGAAATGAATGTTTTGATCATTGGCAGCGGTGGCCGCGAACACGCCCTGGCCTGGAAAGTGGCCCAGGATCCCCGTGTGCAGAAGGTTTTCGTGGCCCCGGGCAATGCCGGCACCGCCATCGAAGCCAAATGCGAAAACGTCGCCATCGACGTGCTGGCCCTGGAGCAACTGGCCGACTTCGCCGAGAAGAACGTCTCGCTGACCATCGTCGGCCCGGAAGTGCCGCTGGTCGCCGGCGTGGTCGACCTGTTCCGCTCCCGTGGCCTGGACTGCTTCGGCCCGACCGCTGGCGCCGCGCAGCTGGAAGGCTCGAAAGCGTTCACCAAGGATTTCCTGGCGCGCCACAAGATCCCGACCGCCGACTACCAGAACTTCACCGAAATCGAGCCAGCCCTGGCGTACCTGCGCGAGAAAGGCGCACCGATCGTGATCAAGGCCGACGGCCTGGCCGCCGGTAAAGGCGTGATCGTTGCCATGACCCTGGCCGAAGCCGAAGACGCCGTGCGCGACATGCTCGCTGGCAATGCCTTCGGTGACGCCGGTTCCCGCGTGGTGATCGAAGAGTTCCTCGACGGCGAGGAAGCCAGCTTCATCGTCATGGTCGATGGCAAGAACGTACTGCCGATGGCCACCAGCCAGGACCACAAGCGTGTCGGCGATGGCGACAGCGGCCCGAACACCGGCGGCATGGGCGCCTACTCCCCTGCCCCGGTGGTGACCGCCCAGGTGCACCAGCGCGTCATGGACCAGGTGATCTGGCCGACCGTGCGCGGCATGGCCGATGAAGGCAACGTCTACACCGGCTTCCTCTACGCGGGCCTGATGATCGACAAGGCTGGTAACCCAAAAGTCATCGAATTCAACTGCCGTTTCGGCGATCCTGAGACCCAGCCGGTGATGCTGCGCCTGCAGTCGAGCCTGGTCCTGCTGGTCGAGGCCGCGCTGGCCCAGGCCCTGGACAAGGTCGAAGCCCAATGGGATCCGCGCCCAAGCGTCGGCGTCGTATTGGCGGCTGGCGGTTACCCGGGCGACTACGCCAAAGGTAGCGCAATCCAGGGCCTGGACGCCGCGGCCCGGCTGGAAGGCAAAGTCTTCCATGCAGGCACCGCGTTGAAGGATGGGCAAGTGGTCACCGCCGGCGGTCGTGTGCTTTGCGCCACCGCCCTGGGCGCCAGTGTCGACGACGCTCAGCAGCAGGCCTACAAGCTTGCCGCCGAGATCGACTGGGAAGGTTGTTTCTACCGCAAGGACATTGGCTACCGTGCCATTGCCCGTGAGCGTGGCGAAAATCTGGAATAACCCGGCCATTCAGCCAGGCAAGGGTCTGCGGCCCTTGCCTGACTGTTCCGGCGCCGCGCATAGTTATAATCTGGCATCAACCTACGAAGGGATTTCGCCGTGCGCTGGCTCAGGATTGCCATAGGCTTTACCGTCACCCTGCTGACGCTGCTCTGCATGCTCCCGGCCCAGGCCGCGCCAGGCAGTGGCTGGGCGGTATTGCTCGATGAACAGGGCGACCTGACGCTGAGCGACATCCGCTCCGCTCGCTACACCAATCAATTCAGCCCCATCGACCTGGACCGCCTCCAGGCCGCCGAGCCCGGCGGTGCATTGTGGCTGCGCTTCCGCCTGGCCCCGGACAGGCACGAACAGATCCTGCGCATCTTCGCCCCCGACCTGTCACGCCTGAACCTCTATGTGCTGGACGGCGACGCCCTGGTCGAGCAACAAATCAGCGACAATGCCACGCCGCATACGGAACCGGCGATTCCCAGCAGCGACTTCATGTTGCCGCTGCCGCGCAGCGATAAATCATTGGACGTCTACCTGCGACTGGCCTCGCGTCACGAACTGCGCCCCTACGTCACGTTGCAATCGGCCGTCGTGGCGGCGGCCGATCAGAACCAGACGCTGATCTATGGGCTGCTGTTCGGCTGCATCGCCATGCTGATCCTGCACAACCTCACCCGCTACGCCTACACCCGTTCCCGCAGTTGCCTGTGGCTGGCCGCCTGTGAAGGGCTGCTGATGCTCAGCCTGGTGCTGTTGCTGAACCTGGCCGGCCCCTGGCTGCCCGACTGGCCGGCGGTGCAGACGCCCGGGGCTTACCTGGCGTTGCTGCTGACGGCGCCCTGCGGCCTGATGTTCGCCTACCGCTTCTTCGCGCCCCTGGGGCCGCACCCGTTGAACCGGTTGCTGCTGGGGGACATTGTGTTCGTCATGCTGTGCAGCCTGCTGCTGTTGTTCGTCAACACGCTGCCACTCAATATCATGACCTACACCCTGGTGGCCCTGGCCGGCCTGAGCATGCTGTTCGTCAGCGCCTGGCATTGGCAAAAGGGCTACCGCCCGGCCCGGCTGTTCGTCGCGGCCATGGTGGTCTTCAACCTGGGCACGCTGATCATTCTTCCGGCCCTGCAAGGGCTCACGGAAGTCCCTCCCCAGGGCTTGATCATCACCCTGCTGATCTTCATCTGCATCAGCGGCCTGTTGATGAGTGTCGCCCTGGGCGAGCGCCAGCGCTCGATCAACGAAAGCCGCTTCAGCATCAGCCGCGACCTGGCGGCGAGCAATGCCGAGATCAATGCCAAGGCCGAGTTCCTGGCCAAGATCAGCCATGAGATCCGCACGCCGATGAACGGCGTGCTGGGCATGACCGAACTGCTGCTGGGCACGCCACTGTCGGTCAAGCAACGCGACTACGTGCAAACGATCCACAGCGCCGGCAATGAACTGCTGACCCTGATCAACGAGATCCTCGACATTTCCCGGCTCGAATCCGGGCAGATCGAACTGGACGATGTGCAGTTCGACCTCAATGCGCTGATCGAGGATTGCCTGAGCATCTTCCGCGCCAAGGCCGAACAGCAGAATGTCGAGTTGATCAGCTTCATCCAGCCCCAGGTGCCCCGGGTGATCAGCGGCGACCCGACGCGGCTGCGCCAGGCGCTGCTGAGCCTGCTGGAAAACGCCCTGAAGAAGACCGACGAGGGCGAAGTGCTGATCGTCGTCGCCCTCGACGAGCGCAGCCATCAGCCGCGCCTGCGCATCGCCGTGCAGGACAGTGGGACGCCGATGGACGCTGAAGAGCGCGACACGCTGATGCACGCCGAGCTGCACAGCAAGAACTTCCTCTCGGCCACGCGCCTGGGGGGCAACCTGGGGTTGGTCATCGCTCGCCAGCTGATCATCCTGATGCACGGGGAATTCGGCATCAAAAGCGGCAGCAACCAGGGCAGTACCCTGTGGCTGACCTTGCCCCTGGACCCGGATCGCCTCGAACACCCGACTTCCGACCTCGATGGCCCGCTGCAAGGGGCACGGGTATTGATCGTCGACGACAACGACACCTGCCGCAAAGTGCTGGTGCAGCAGTGCAGCGCCTGGGGCCTGAACGTCAGTGCGGTACCTTCGGGCAAGGAGGCCCTGGCGCTGCTGCGCACCAAGGCGCACCTGCGGGATTACTTCGACGTGGTGCTGCTGGACCAGAACATGCCGGGCATGACCGGCATGCAACTGGCGGCCAAGATCAAGGAAGACCCGAGCCTGAACCACGACATCCTGTTGATCATGCTCACCGGTATCAGCAATGCGCCGAGCAAGATCGTGGCGCGCAACAGCGGGGTCAAGCGCATCCTCGCCAAACCGGTGGCCGGCTATACCCTCAAGACCACCCTGGCGGACGAGCTGAACCAGCGCAATCGGGGCCAGACTACGAACGTGCAGGTGAACGCCGGTCCTCCCACCCCGGTGAAGGTGCCGAGCGATTTCCGCATCCTGGTGGCCGAGGACAACAGCATTTCCACCAAGGTCATCCGCGGCATGCTCGGCAAGCTCAACCTGCAACCCGACACCGCCAGCAACGGCGAGGAAGCCCTCAAGGCCATGAAGGAGCAACGCTACGACCTGGTCCTGATGGACTGCGAAATGCCGATCCTCGACGGGTTTTCCGCCACCCAGCAGCTGCGAGCCTGGGAAATGGGTAACCAGCGCACCCGCACGCCGGTGGTGGCGCTCACCGCGCACATCCTGGCCGAGCACAAGGAACGCGCCCGCCAGGCCGGGATGGACGGGCACATGGCCAAGCCGGTGGAACTGTCGCAACTGCGCGAGCTGATCGAACATTGGGTGGCCCAGCGCGACCAGCAGAACAAGGCCGTGCATACGCCCTGAACCCGCGAAGAGCATTCAGCGACTACCCGTAGTGTCGTTCAGATTTCCAGCTCATGCAGGTGACGAGTCGTTTCGGCGATCACCGCGGCCGCGACTTTTTGCCTGAACGTTGCGTAATGCAGCGTGCTGAATGTCACGACGGCCATTTCCTCCACGCTGCTTTCCACCACTTCCTCCATTGGCCTGAACAGAAATCCCGAGACCGTCCTGCGGGTGCGGAACTGCTTGTGATACAACGCGATTTCCACTTTCCCGCGGGATTTGGCCGCGCAGGGGATCACCTGGAAGAATCCCGTATTGCGCTGTAGGCTCGTTCGTTCAAACAGCTCGAGCGCAGCAGGGCTTCGTCCAAGCGTTGCTATCGCCTGGCTGGCCTGCCGCGAATAGCCTGCGCCAAAGGAACGGGCGATCTGCTGCGAAACGCTATCGGCCATCAATCCTTGCCCGGCCTGCCCCGCACTGACAGGACGCGCCGAGTCCCACCCCAGGTACCTGAGCTTGTTCTTGTAATAGTCGAACCAGTTACCGACCAGACCGTCCTTGTACGCCGAACGGGTTGCCAATTGCGCGTACAAGTTGCTCAGGTAGATATCCTCGCGATCCTGGAGGGACAAACCCTCGTCGAAGGACACGATGCTCCCGCCCACCACCGCTGCCCTCGATGCCTCATCCAGGCGCAACCGCTGCCCGTCGGCCGATCGAAACCCTTGATCCGTCATAACGCACCCGCTTCCGGTTGCGCTTGCTCGACCGCATCGGAAATATCGATGATGTTCCTGGCGGCCTTATCCCCCAGTTTGTGGACAATCGCATCACGGAAGGGCGCATAGAGCGCCTGGGACAAATTCGCCTTGAAGCAACGCAATTGAATATTGCCCACCACAGGATCGGTGGAGAAGAGTTGTCCAAGAGGGTTGGACGTCACGTGCTCGGGCTCGAACTCCAGGCAGACGCTACTCAATACAGGCCCCTGTTGGGCCAGGATGACTTGCAGCCTGATTCTGTCGGGTGCTTTATGGGACGCCTCGGACGAATCCGGGCTTTTCGGCCGATGGGCATGTTCACGCAGCAATTCGATAGCGGGCAACGTGCTGGACAACTGGGCGACGCGCTTCAATACATCAGTTACCTGCGTAATCAAAGTTCGCTCAACATATTCTCCCAGCCGCTCTTCGACACATCCCATCAGGTTGGTTTTCGATGAGGCTGCGAGTGTAAAGCTGTCCCAACTCACGGCCTTTTGCATCCAGCCATTATTCAGTACTTCCCGGTACGCTGAGTACCAGTCACTGGACCGGGCAAGAGCGGGGTATTTTTTACTGGCTACCAGCTGGGCAAACAATATCGAATTCAATATATCGAGCCGGTCCTGCCCAATCAGGTCAGTGGGCAGCAGGACAACAGCACCGGCATCAATAAAAACCGAACAATGATCTTTCATGACAATTACCTTATTCCATTAACGGATGGCGACTACCTCGGTAGTCGCCAGGAGATCAATCAATCAGATCTCGTATTCGTCGATTTTTTGTTTTGCGCGATCACCCAGTTTTTTAATGATAGCTTCTCGAGTCGCACTGATAATTGTCGGCACCATGGTCATATGGCATTCACCGCGATACAAGTCTACCGAACTGCTATCCCAATCCACGAACAGGACCTTGGTCTGGTTCGTCCGCTTGATAAAGCGCACGGCGCCTAATGCCATGAGTATTTCACCGTGCGGGGTTTCGTGACAGCTCGCCACACCAAAGCCACCGGTGCCGGACTCCTGGATATTCTGGTCAAAGAGCCGCAGCGACTTGTCATTGGTTTGCAATGCGGCGATCGCATCACCGGCCACTTTCAGCATCAGCAACGAAGTCGGACCAGGAACGGCAGCCGCTGCCACCGCCGAACCGAGGACTTTCAACACCAGTTGATCCATCTTGAAACTCTTGCCGGACGCGGCAACCTTATCGTAGTAATGCTGCAGAATGGTCCAGCCACAACTCTGCATGACCTCAAGGAAGGTTTTATACCATTTATCGCCTTCGTCATCCCCTGGATACTTCTTACTGGCAACCAGCGATGCAAATAGATAGGAATGCTGGATATCCGCTTGATTTTGCGCCGTCATACCTGAAACGAACGACATGATAGCGTCTCCGACAATCGAAGCGCGGTCCGGCTTTTCGATTTCGTTGTCAAACCCTGCCGTTTTATATCTGGCAATCCGAGGGGAAACAATTACATCGTTCGGCGATATATCGTAGGCATTCAGGCGTTCCAGTCGGTCCGCCAAGGTGATAATAGAATCAAATTTAGTATTCATTGAATATGTCCCTTATTTAATTAAAGCCCTCCATGGGCCCGAGCGCCATACTTACCTATCCACCTTAAGGGCAACAAGCACAGAACTGTAACCGCACTTAATTCCAGGACAACAACCAACAACTAACAGAAAAAAACAAACCAAGGTTTCACTACATTAAAACCCTTAAGCCCACGGCCAGCCGACAGACACCCCGGCGCCTGATAGACTCCACGTCAATTGTCATTCGTCGCGAGTTCCGACCATGCTCCACGTGCTGTTCAGCGTTTATCTGAAGATGTTGGTCCTCTACAGCCCCTTCTTCGTGCTGTCATGTTTTATCGGCCTGACTCGCGGCTATTCGCGCAAGGAGCAACGCCGCCTGGCCTGGAAAGTCGCGACGGCGACGCTGATCTCCAGCGTGTTGCTGTATTTGTTCGGGCGAGTGATTTTCAGCGTGTTCGGCATCACCGTGGATGCGTTCCGGATCGGCGCCGGCAGCGTGCTGTTCATTTCGGCCCTGGGCATGGCCCAGGGCAAGTCGGCCGTGCAGACCGACAATGTGCAGCAGGACGTGACCATCGTCCCGCTGACCATTCCGTTGACCGTCGGCCCCGGCACCATCGGCGCCCTGCTGGTGATGGGCGTGAGCCAGCCGCACTGGGACGACAAACTCATGGCCATCATCAGCATCGCCCTGGCGAGCTTTACCGTCGGCGTGGTGCTTTACCTGTCCAGCCGCATCGAACGCATCCTCGGCGACCAGGGCCTGCAGATCGTCAGCCGCCTGATGGGGCTGTTTGTCTGCGCCTTGGCGGCGCAGATCATTTTTACCGGGGTGCGAGGTTATCTGGTGCCGTAGGCGCGACCCGCGATCAATCCGCTACGCTGTTTTCCTGCGCAGATGAAGTGCTGCTGAAGGCTTTGAGTGTCACGCCGTTCTGGGTGCCCGGCTGGCCGTCCAGCCAGCGGACCAGTGCCGAAACGGCGTAATGTCGATTCCCCTCGAAACTGAGCAACACCTCGCCACGCAAGCTTACGTCCGTGGCATGGACTTCACGGAAAATCACGCTGTGGCCGCTGTTCGGATCGATGATCACCAAGTGTTCATCGACGAGACTCAGCAGCAAGGCATCAGGATCTTCCAGTTCCCAGATCAACTTGCCGGGAATAGTTACCGTATCGCCCAGCGGAGGCCGGCAATCGAGGATCACCGACCTGGCTCTCAGCCAGACGGCCTTGGACAATCGATAACTCACCGCGCCTTGCCCCATGCGCAGGACCAGGGTAGTGACGTCGTCGGGCATCAGCGGCAACAGATCATCGATTTTCATCTCATGCCCCTCGACAACCAGCACTTCACCTTCACGCTGGACGTAGCTGAGTTCCCCCACAGGGCCCTTGCCCGGCAGGACCAGCAGCTTTCCATTATTGCTTTCATGCACCAGTACACGGGTCTGTCGCTGGGTGCCGAGCACTTCGAAGGCCGCGGGAATGGCGCCCTTGGAGACCTGGATCAGCCGTTCGGTCTCGGCAACGAACCATTTCAGGCTGGAAGGATCCTCCACCGATAGCAGCGGGCCGTGCAAAGGTTGAGTCGCCAGGCGCCTGAGCCCCTCATGCACCTGATCGCCCTGGGTGATGACCCATTGACGAGTGACCCCGGTGATCAACGGCGGCTCTCGATCACGCAACGCAACCACCACGCCATCGAACGTCACGCCACGCAACCCGGCACCTTCGACCATCAGCTCGGCAAACTGCCACTGCGCCCATACAGGCTGTGGAACAGGCAGCGCATCAGCCTTCAGTAACTGCGAACCCTGGCCGAAGGCGGCCTCCAGTTTCCGGGTATCGAAAAATGCCTGGCGATAGACTTCGCCCTCCTGCACATCGAACAACCAGGCGGCCTCGCCGTCCGGGGTGACGCCCACCAGGCGGATTTCCTTGCCGGGGCCAGCCTCGGCCAGCAACAGGCGGTTACCGATGTACCAGGCACACAACTTCGCGTCAGCGCTGAAGTTGCCCAGGCCGATGAGAACCAGACTCTCACTGGCGTTTCGCCGAGCCAGGGCGTCCAAGGCCGACCACCACTGGACCCGATCCTTGAACCAGGTTTCGTTCACGCCACTGAGCTTCAAGTTGCCCTCGCCGGTCAGGTTGTAGATCAAGCCTCCCGAAGTCAGCGCGACGTACCCCCCCTCAACAGCGACAACATTTTCCAGACGCTCGGAACTCGCCCACTTAGTGGACCAGCGCGCCTTGCCCGCCACCACGCTACGCCGTCTGAAGCACAGGGCCTGCTTGGGCCGGTCGTAAATGATAAACATATTGTCGTCACCCAGCGGCGGCAGCAATGTCAGGTCAGCCATGTCCTTGATCGAATCGGCCCATCCATGCGGTTCGTTGCGTCTCGGCACGGGACGAATGATCAGGCCGTCGCTGCGACGCACCCAGGCCATGTCCCGCCATTGCTCATCCGACTTCCAACAGATCGAAACAAAGGGCGCCGGTTGCCAGACCACGGTCAGGAACATGGCCTCAGGGGCGGCGCTCGGTGTCACGAGGAAATCGTCGCCCAATACCTGCGACCATTGCGTCAGGGTCTCGCCGGCGCTCAACACCGACTCCAGCGCCGGATCCAGGTCCCGAGTGATCGAACTGAGCAACAGTTGCCCTTCATGGATCACATACACCAGCACATCGAGGGTCTGATCCTGGCGGGTAACGTGCTGCACGACCTGCACCAACCCTTGCCCATCCGCCTCGACGCTCTTGATGGTGGCTGTCACTCTGCCGGCGCCCCACAGCCAATAGCGATAGCTCAGCAGCCCGGTGACCGCATCGACCTGCCAGATGATCGGGCTCTGCGGGTCGTAGAAATAACAGGCATCACCCACTACCGCTCCCAACACCGCGTCGCCGGCCCCTGGCAGGTCGTTGCGGATATAAAGGAAGCGGTCGCCCTTCGCGTCGTACCAGGCAGTGATATAGCGGGGCTCTTCGGGCTTTTCGAACGGAATCAGATAGTGGTGGATCGGCGTATAGGGCATGACCAGGCGGTGCTCCCGCGCCAGGGTCCGCAGGCGATCCTGCAGAGCCTGGCGATCCATGCCTGGTGGCACATCCGCCTCGGCCAGGATGAGTTTGCGCTCGCCGGCGTCGACCTGGAACACTTGCCCCTTAGCGAGCCTGAGCAGCGTCTGGTGGCGCCCCGTCCCGGTGTAGGTCACCTGGACGTCGCCAATGAACAGCTTGCTGTAACGCTCGAACCGGACATCGCCCTCGCTGGCCCAGGGGGCGTCCAGGATCCAGCTCGATTGCTTCAGACTTGGCGATTCAAGGGTCACGCCGACCCCGGGATGGAGCACCAATGCGCAGCGCTTGCCCGCGCTGCGAATCTGATAGGCGACCTTGCCGTGCCAGGCCGCGGGCAGCACCGGGACGACCAGCGAGCGATCGACGTCGTCGAGCAATACGTTGATCGTCGTGGGCCGATAGTCCGGAACCATGCGATAGAGGATGTAGTCACTCGGAAACGAATAGAAGGAAAACAGGAACAGCCAGCCGCCGTCGGCTTTCTTTTTCTCCAGGCGCCGGGCGATGTCGAAGCCGCGGTCATGGCGCAGTGTTGCGAACGGCAGCGCCTTGTATTCGTAGCGATAACAGGTTTGCGGTGTACAGGGCAAGACGATGACTGAACCAGCGCCCGGCCTGAAAGTGGTTCGTCCTGACAGCCTCAACTCTCTGCGTATATCGATCGCCCGCGCGTAATCGTCGTCGAAGGTCGGCACCCCGAAATGATCGCGCAGCGGGTACAGCCGGGGGCCGTCCAACACCAGTTCGGCACGGGTCAGGTCCAGCGTCTGGAGAATCAGCGACGAATGCGGCACCCAGGCCCCCTGCGTGGCGTCGAGTCGATAGGCCTCCAGATGAGCCTTGCTCACCTCGTCGAAAAACAGCCCGACCTGCTTGGCTTCTTCGGTAATACTGGCGAAGCCCTGGGCCAGGGCAGCCACACCTACGGCCAAGCCACCGAGTATCACCGCGGCGCCCCCCAGGAAAGCCCCGGCGGCCGTGGCGCCGACAGCATAAGCACCTCCCGACAAGACTAGGCTGGCCGAGTCGAAAGCCAACTGGGTCCCGAACTGGGCGCGCTCAGCTTCGTTTTGCGCTGTCGCCAATTGATAGATATCGAACCCAACGTTGGCCAATTGCAGCAGTCCGCCGGTCGCTTCACTGACGCTGGATCCCACCGCCGCCTTGACCACCGGCGCCACGGTACGGGCAATCAGCTTTTCTTCCGCCAGGGCCTGGCGAACCAGCCCCAACAGCCCCGCGACATCAGCCACGTTGCCATGCACCAGCTGCGCATAGTTGACATAGGCATGCAGCCGGACGGCCAGGGTCAGGGGCCGGTCCACCCCTTCCCGGCCCCGCAAGGCGTTCATCAGCGCCTGGATCGCAAAGCCGGCGTTAAGGGTGTGGACGCTGCCCACTTCGGTGGGATCGCTCGGCACGACCGGCTTGTTGGCCAAAGTCGTAAAACGTTCCGAGAGGTAGTTCTTGATGCGCAGGAGCCCATGGTCGGCGGAAACGATCCGCACCGGACGTTCCGGATCGGCCGGGTCGATCAGGTTCATCCGGTAGGCGCCGTCCGAGGTCACCTCCAAGGTGTCGAACAACGGCACGAGGTGTGAGCCCAGTTGGTTTTCCCGCTGGAGGCGAACCGTCGCCTGTTCGATCTGTTGGCTCCACCCATACGCGTCCAGCATCAGCAGACAGTTGCCAAGCCGAGGATTACTCTGCAACGACTGCCCGCGAGCGCTAGCCAGCCGTTGCCGGACCGGGCGCGGCGACTGTCCGGGCAACGCGCCGGGCAGCAGCAATTTCGCGACGTCAATTTCACCCGGCAAGACCACGCTTGCCACTCGCCCACCATCCAGCTCGATCAGGTCGAAGGTCGGACGCGCCGCATCGCCATAGGCCGCGTAATGAATGGCCATGCCCTCGTCGAGGAAAAACCGTGTCAGCGCCTGTTTGAAGCGTGCCGGATGCTCGAACTCGAACACCCCGAAATTCGGATCGTAGAAGTGATAAGTGCTGGTCTCGCCCTCCACAGTCTTGGCCACCAGCATGGCGTGATTGTCGGAGTTGAGCATCAGTGTGCCGGTCGATGTCCGCGCGTGCAGCAGGTCCATGACCTCGTTCAGGTCCGAGCGCGCCAGCGTGCGGCCGACGTCGCCGAGCTGCACGTCACGCAGTGATTCGAGGCTGCCCAGGAAGATAGTCGAGTCGCTGGCCTCAGGCTCGATCACCCCAAGATAAAAGCGCTCGCGCAGGGTATTGACCGCCGCCTTGCCCTGGGACAATGCGGCAGCCATCGCCAGGCTCAAGGGATAACAGCGTCCGCCGACCCTGTCGCCCTCGCCCTGGAGCAGCAGATCCTGGGGGACAAGCTTGATGGTGTCGGCTTCGAAACCGTCCAGCACCCCACCGAGACGCTCGACGATCCGCACACGGTATTCAAGCTGCGCCACTTGCCGGATCCGCGCCACGTGCCGGCCCCATTGACGCAACGTCAAGGGTTGCGCCAGTGCGGCCTTTTTCAACTCCAGAGCGGTTTCGCCATGCCTTGGCGGGTCGTCGTTGGCATTGGCAAGGCCGACCAGGAACGCCGGTGCCTGACGTTGGTACAACACCTGTTCGAGTGCGGCATAGCGGCCGGCGGTGCCGTGTCCGGCGAGGCTGTTGGCCAGGTTATCCAGTTGTGGACGCATCGCGTCGAAGCTGCGGTTATCCAGGGCGCTCGCACCGACCAGGGCGCCTAGCAACAGGCGCTGCAAGGGGCTCATCTGGGCGATTTCGAAATCCCCGGCGGCGAGGCGCCCCAGAAGCTCGGCGAGGGACAGTTGACGCGTCTGCGAATCGCCTAGCGAAACGGGTGGCAAAGCATAGGGGCTTTGGGCGCGGATCGACTGCCGCGCATCGAAGCTCAGTGGAATGGGTTTATCGAAAGCTACCTCGCCGCTGTGACTATGGCCCATCATCCGAACGAACGGTGCACCCAGCTCATCGGCAAGATGCTGCAGCAGGGCAGTAGACAATACATGCCGTCCCTCGACGACAGGCCAACCTTCATCGAACTGTAGGGTACGGTATTTGAGCAGCTCCGCCATGTCCCCCTCATAACGAACCTTGAACTGCCCTTTTTTCCAGCTTGTTTTCTCGTTAGCCAGCCATTGCATGGTGTCCCGTTCGTTCTCTTTCCAGGAATTATCCAGTTCTTCCTCAGTTGCCCGATTGACGGTGAAGGTCGCCGTTATGGCTGCCTCCGCGAGCCACAGTTCGGCGGTTTGAGGGGTGAAATGCATTCGATGATAATCGGCAAGTCCCTGGCGCAAGGCGCTGGGACCGGTGAGATAGATCGTCCCTTCGCTCTGGGGACGGATGCCGTCGCTGTAATAGGCGGCGGCTGCCTCCACCAGAAAAGATATGGCCAGGTCCATTTCCGGTGGCAGCTCGTGTAACGCACCGTATACCTGCGTCGCCGCCTGGCGAGCCAGGCCGCTCATAGTCTCGATATCCATCAGGCTGACGTTTTGCTCATCGGACAAGCGCGCAGTGATATCAACGACCTGATAGTTGCGCCGAAAACGCTCGATCACGGTCTTGAGCCTTGCCGCACCGGGGTGGGCCATGAGGAACGCGTTGCTCAACGCATGTTGTTCGATGACGGCGCGCAATTCGTCCGGACGGGCCAGGCGCTCTACGGGGGAACGAAACACGCGATTCAACTCGGGTCGACTCTTAGCGAAACGCTCAAGCGCCGCACGATACGCGGTTGGAATTTCATCTACGTAATTCGCGTATTTACCGCGCAGCGCTTGACGGCCTGGCATCCACTCGGGGTTTTGGTCCAACAGCAGCTGCAACACGCCCAAGCGCGCATCAGTCTGAAATTCCCGGATATCCACCTCACCCAACCGTTCTGCCAGTGGAGGCAAGCCGTCTATATCAGCGTAACTGCCGCCTTCGGCAAACAGAACTTCGACACGCACGATATCGGAGCCCCCGGCGAACATGCCGCGCAGACTGATCTCGCGTTCGTAGAGGTCGCGCAACTGCAGCACTACTTCAGCGCTTGCAAGGTCGCGCAATTCCAGGCTTCCTTCGGCCAATGCCGCAAGACTGAGACGGTTATCGTCCCTCAGCGCCATCAGCCGCACTTTATCCTGGCCGTAAGCCCGAACCAACAAATCGATTCTCGCGTCGTCGGCGCTGCCGCCGTTTTTCACCGCCTGGGTGATATGGGCGTACATCTGCTGCTTCAGAACGATGACGCGCTCTTCATAACGATCACCCAATTCCAGCGCATCGACACTGGTGTCTGCCCCCTTGAGCATCGCATCGGCCTTGGCAGCTTCGACAATGATCCGGTTGGTTTCATAGGCCAGCAGCGCGTCACTGTCATACCAGAGATTGAGGCGATAGCCCTCCGGGCCCAAGACCTGTTTCCAGATATTGATATAGTCCCGCTGAATCGCCCCGACGCCGCCCCCCAACCAGACAAAATGCAGTTTTTTCGGCACTTCGGTGGCTGGCTGCTTTAATAGCTCGAAGCTGTTGCGCAGGCGCGCTTCGAAAGCCTCGATCTTGTCATGGATTTGCGTCAGGTCCATGAGCCCGGCGTCACCCGTCGACTCGGACGTATGTGGAGGCCTGCTGTTTCCCTGCAAGGCGCCCAGCGCCTGCTTGAGCAACCCTAATGGCTTCAACAACTGTGGTGAGTCGAGCAAGGCGATGCAGCCGAAGTAATAACGCAACACCGCCTCGTACTCATCGGTGCCCTTGTGTACTATTAATGCTTGTTCAAGCTCCTTGAGTTTTAACAAGTCCACGAAATCGGCGTAACTGTCCGCCGATGAGATCACAGATTCACTCATAAACAATACTTCCATTTATTGTATATATAGCTAACCCCGGCATACCCTCAGGTTTCCAGGTGACGAGAAGTTGAACGACACGCGTCCATGCGCTGACAGCCTACAAAGTCTCTTACTCGATTAATCAATCGATATCACTCGCACGGACATGAGCGCCAGCGAATTGAAAAACGAACATAACTCTCACCGGCTCACCGCTCAATCGACAAGGAATTCAATAAGTTTCCAACGACTCGCTTTTATCTTGCTTCTTTACAACTTGGCAAACAGAACGGTAGAACTTGCTATTCAACACCTATAAAACAGCCAACTAAAGTCAGGATTGATCACATCCAGATAAAACTGGATACCGACGCATAAACCGAGAGCAGGCGCCAGCGTCGGGAGGATTCAGGAGGCGGTGACCCGGGCAGGCCACTGCCGTTCGTCAGACCGGCTTGCTGCCATACCAACGCGGCGTATAGACCCAATCACCCCCCTCGGCCCTTGGGAAAACGCATGTCGTGGAGGAACCGATCAGGACCATGGTGCGCATGTCCACCTGCTCGGCCGTGAGCTGTCCCAACGTGGTGACACGCAGGGTCTGGCCCGGACGGCCGATGTCACGCCCCAACACCACCGGCGTCTCCGGCGTGCGGTGCCGGGCGACGATCTCCAGCGCACGCCCCAATTGCCACGGTCGCGCACGGGAAATCGGATTGTAGAAGGCCAGCGCCAGGTCGGCTTCGGCAGCCAGGTCCAAACGCTTTTCGATGATCGACCAGGGCTTGAGATTGTCCGACAGCGACATCACGCAGAAGTCATGTCCCAACGGCGCACCGGCCTGGGCGGCGGTCGCGAGGGAGGCGGACACCCCGGGCAGGATCTCCAGGTCCACCTGATGCCAGGCCGGGTCGCTGGATTCGTGCAACGCTTCGAGCACCGCCGCCGCCATGGCGAAGACACCCGGGTCGCCGGACGACACCACAATCACCGAACGACCCAGGGCAGCCAGTTCAAAGGCGTGACGAGCGCGCTGCATTTCTTCGCGGTTGTCGGTGCAGTGCAGCACTTGATCGTCGCGAAACGGGCCGGCCATGCGCACATAGGTTTCGTAACCGAGCACATCGGTGGCCCGCGCCAGTTCGGCTTTCACCGCCGGCACCGTCAACTCGGCAGCGCCCGGCCCCAGGCCGATCACCGCCAGGCGGCCACGCGGACGCCCGATTCGGGCCACATCCAAGGGCTGCGCGGCGACGGCGATGACCAGGTTGCCCGTTGCCGAAACGAGGGTCGCCGCCGGCATCGAGCTGCGGGCCAAGGTGGCGGCATCGCCTGTCGCCGCCACAAAGCGCAGCGTCACCCCGAGTTCCAGCGCGGCTTCACGCAAGGCCGTGCTGGCCATCAGCGTATCCGCCGCCACCAGGCACGCCAGGCTCGCAATCGCCACGTTGGCTTGCTGCAAAGCTGCACGAACGGCGCTTGGCAGATCAGCCACCTCGGCGCTCACCACCACCGCGACACTGCGGGGATAAATCAACAGCTCATGGGCACTGGCCTCACGCTGGGCATGGCTAACGTGGATCGTGCGCCGGGCTTGCGGGTCTTGGGGCAACTGCGCTTGATCCAGCCATGGTGCTGCACCTTCGATGCGCACCGGCTCGCCGGCCAACAGGTCGGAGACGAAGCGCTTGCCTTGCTCCAGGTCGCCGAGGCTGTAACCGCTGGGTGGATTGAGCAGGCACGTGCCGAAACGCAACTCACCGCTGGTGGTGATCGCCGGCGTGACCTGCAGCATTGCCGCGATGTCCCGGGCCATGCCATTCACCCCGCCCAGGCCGCCCAGCAGCGGCACCACGGCGCTGCCATCCTCGGCCACTGCCAGCACCGGCGGCTCGGCGCCTTTTTCCAGCAACAGCGGCGCCAGGGTACGGATGACAATGCCCGCTGCGCACAGGGCAATGATCGGCGTGTCCTGTTGATAAAGTTCGCGCAACGTCGCGCCGAACTCGAGGTATTGCCGATCACCCTCGACCCGCCCGGCCAGGCCATGGATCAGGGCGTCGGGGTAACGCTGCTGGATCCGTCGGGCCGTTGCCAGGCTGCCGGGGCCGAGGATGACGATGGCCGGCGTCTTGGCGGCCATCAACCCTGCCACCGTTCGCCCGGCACGATGATCAGCGAGAAGTACGGCGAAGACATCGGCTCGACTTCATCCAACGGCACGATTTTCTGGTTGGCCATGGTCGCTCGCTCGACGTACAGCGCCCGCCCGTCCATGCCCAGTTCCTGGAGCACCTGGCGAACCTTGGGGAAATTGCGTCCCAGCTTCATGATCACCGCCGCATCGGCATCGGCCAGGCGACGTTTGAGATCGTCGTGGGGCAGGACACCGGAGAGCACCGACAGGCTCTGGTTGCGATAGACCAGCGGCGCGCCGAGCACCGAAGCGCCGCCGAGCATCGAGCAGACGCCGGGAATGACTTGGGCCTCATAACGCTCGGCCAGGCGATCGTGCAGGTACATATAGGAACCGTAGAAGAACGGGTCGCCCTCACAGATCACCGCCACGTCGCGACCGGCATCCAGGTGCACGGCCAACTGCTCGGCGGCGGTGTCGTAGAAATCGGCGATCACCTGTTCATAGGACAGCGGCGCCGGCAGCACCTCGGTGGTGACCGGGTAGACCAATGGCAGCAACGTCTGCGCGTCCTGCAAATGGGCCTCGATGATGCCGAAGGCGTTGCCCTTCTTGCCCTTGGCGACGAAATACGCCACCACGGGCGATTCGCGCAGCAGGCGCAGGGCCTTGACCGTAATCAGCTCCGGGTCACCGGGGCCCACGCCGAGGCCGATCAGACGTCCAGGCTGCTGCATCATTCAATCTCCGTGGCGAGGGCGTTGACGGCGGCGGCGGCCATGGCGCTGCCGCCCAGACGGCCTTGCATGATCACGAATGGCACGCCACGGCTGTTGGCCGCCAGCATCGCCTTGGACTCGGCGGCGCCGACGAAGCCCACCGGGAAACCGAGGATCAATGCCGGTTTCGGCGCGCCGGCATCGAGCATTTCCAGCAGGTAGAACAGCGCGGTCGGTGCGTTACCGATGACCACGACACTGCCTTCCAGGTGCGGGCGCCACAACTCCAGCGCTGCCGCCGAACGGGTGTTGCCCAGTTCCTGGGCCAATGCCGGTACACGCTCGTCGCGCAAGGTGCAGATCACCGGATTGTTGGCTGGCAGGCGTGCCCGGGTCACGCCTTCGGAAACCATCCGCGCATCGCACAGGATCGGCGCACCGGCGGCCAGCGCCTGGCGCCCGGCCGTGCCCGCGCCCTCGGAAAACTGCAGGCCATCGATGGCCTCGACCATGCCGCAGGCGTGGATCACCCGCACGGCGAGTTTCTCCAGGTCGGCCGGAATGCGCGCCAGGTTGGCTTCGGCGCGGATGATCGCGAAGGAGTTGCGATAGATCTCCTGACCGTCGCGGATGTAATCAAGCATCAAGGGGGCTCCGGGGGCGAGCGTCGAGCCAGTGGCCGAGCGCTTCAATAGTCAGATTGTGTGCCTGCAACGCGCCGAAACCTGGCAACGTGGCATCGCGAAAATACAGGTCGTAACGACCGGGGGCGACCGCCAGCAAGGTGGCAGGCGCGACGTGGGCCGCCGCGCAGGAACGCGGGCAGCCCGACAGATGAACCTTCAGGTTTTGACCCTGGCGTTGCAGCAGCTCGGCCAGTTGGCGGGCGTCGGCCTTGGTGTCGGCCAAGGCTTTGCCGCAACCACTGGAACCGGTGCAGGCGATGAGTTGCGCCAGGGGTTGATCGTTCGAACCTAACAGCCCCAATTCCTCAAGCCGCGCCAGCACTTGGTCGGCATCCGCGCGGCGCACGTTGGGCAGCAGCAGGCTTTGCCAAGGGCTGAAACGCAGGCTTGCATCGCCCTTCTCCCGCGCCAGTTGCGCGGCCCCCCGTAGCATGACCGCATCGAGCCGCCCCAGGGGCGCCGCCGCACCGACGTAGACGCGGTCGTCGTGCTGGGGATGAACACCGAGGTGCAGTCCATCGATGGACGCATCCCGCTGCCAATCCAGGCACGCTTGCAGGGGCACACGACGGGCCAGCCGGGTCATGAACTCATCCACAGAGACTTCAGCCAGCAAGTGGCGCATGCGGATCTGGTCCGGGCGGGCCAAGTCGAGGAACAACTCCAGCACCGCCACCACCAAGGCATGCCCCTGGGTCAGGGGCACCTTGCCCGCCGGTTTATCCAGCGGGGTGCCGGCCAAGCCGAAGGCCAGCCAGGGCTCGCCGTTACGGACAAGGGCCGAGAGCCACACGTCGTGGTGATGTTCGAGCATCGCCAACGCTTCTCCGCCGTCCAGTTGCACGGCGAACTTGGCCGACAGTTCATGGAAGCGTTCATGGGTTTGCAGGGTGACGAGGATCTGCGCGGCCAACGGGCGGGTGTCGAACAGCATCCGCCGATCGATCCCGGCCGCGGGACTGAGCATCAGGTTGCGCACGTCATCACCCGCGGGATTGCGCGGGCCAAGCCCGGCAGCCAGCAACGGCTCGATCAGCGCGTCATGGTCAGGGCCGATCCCGCGGATTTGCAGGTTTCCCCGGTTGGTCGCCTCGATTACACCGCCGGCGAACCGCTCGGCCACAGAGGCCACGGCTTCGGCCTGATCCGCCTGGATGGAACCGCCATCAAGCTTGATCCGGCAGATCCCCCCGTCCAGCGCCTGGACGACACGCAGCAACCCCGGGCAACCGGAGGGGCGTACGACGAGGGAGGATGGGCGTTCGTTCAAGGGAAGACCGGCAAAGATAAGAAACGCCACATTGGCGAAGGAGCGCCATTATGCCTGCTTTGCCGGGGGTCATGAAAAGCTTGCTGGTCGGATTGAAGCCAGAGAGCTCAAGAACACGGGCTGCCTGATCCTATGATGTTGTCTGTACCGCCGCCTTCGCGGGCAAGCCCGCTCCCACAGTTTTGGTCAGGTTGTGCACAGATTCTGTGCTCACCCCAAATCCCCTGTGGGAGCGAGCTTGCTCGCGAAAGCGGTCTGGCAGCCACAATGATGTTGCGCCAGGCGCCTGATCCGCCGGGGCGCGGTATGATGGCGGCCCGGTTCGCGGCGGCAACACGCCTGTCGATCAACCCCATTCATTCGAGGAACAGAGATGACCCCCTGGCTGACCGTAGTGGGCATCGGTGAAGAAGGCTTCAAGGGCCTGGGCCGAACGGCTCGCCATGCCTTGCTGCGGGCATCACACATTGTTGGCAGCGCTCGCCAGTTGGCGCTGTTGCCGGTGTGCATCCGCGGCGAACGGGAATTGTGGCCCAGCCCGTTTTCCCTGGAACCGCTGCTGGCGCGACGGGGCGAGTCGGTGTGTGTACTGGCCAGCGGCGATCCGATGTTCTACGGCGTAGGCGCGAGCCTGGCGAAACAGCTGCCGGGCGATCAGATGCTGGTCATCCCCGCGCCCTCCTCCTGCTCATTGGCCGCGGCGCGCATGGGCTGGCCGCTGCAGGAGGTAGTCACGCTGTCGCTGGTGGCGCGTCCCCTGGCGGCGCTCAATGGGCATTTATCCACAGGCGTCAGGCTGTTGCTGCTGAGCAATGACCGCCACAGCCCTGCCGCCGTGGCGACGTTGCTGCGCGAGCGGGGGTTCGGGCCGAGTACCATGACTGTGCTGGAGCATTTGGGAGGTGCGGCAGAACGACGTATCGACGGTAGCGCCGCGCAATGGTCCGCTGACACCGTCGCCGACCTGAACCTGATCGCCGTCGAATGCCGGGCCGAACCGTCGACACCGCGACTGTCACGCTTGGCCGGTTTGCCGGACAGCGCGTTCGAGCATGACGGTCAGTTGACCAAACGCGACGTGCGCGCCATCACCCTCGCCCGCCTCGCCCCGACCCCCGGTGAGTTGCTCTGGGATGTCGGCGCCGGCAGCGGCTCCATCGGCATCGAATGGATGCGCACCCACCCCAGTTGCCGAACCCTGGCTATCGAAGCCGACGCAGGCCGGCAAGGCTTGATCGAACGCAACCGCGACACCCTCGGCGTGCCCGGCCTGCAACTGATTCGCGGCAGTGCCCCGCAGGCGCTGGACAACCTGGAGCGTCCGGACGCAGTGTTCATCGGTGGCGGCGTCACCCGCAAAGGCGTGCTCGACGCCTGCTGGGCCCAACTCAAGCCCGGCGGTCGGCTGGTTGCCAACGCCGTGACCCTGCAAAGCGAAATGACCCTGATGCACTGGCGCGAACGTCACGGCGGTGAGCTGACCCGCATCCACATCGCCCAGGCCCAGCCGTTGGGCGAATTCGACACCTGGCGCCAGGCCTTGCCGATTACATTGCTGGACCTGACGAAACCTCTCGATGCGTGACGAAACCGCCGAACAACCCGCCCCCCTGCGCAGCGGCCTGACTACCGGCAGTTGCGCCACGGCCACCAGCCTGGCGGCGGCCCGTTTGCTGCTGCGCGGCATCGAAGCCGACGCCGTGGAAATCGTACTGCCCAAGGGCAAGCAGGTGCAGATGCGCCTGGAGTTCTGCCGCCTGACCGAACAAGGCGCCGAGGCCGGGACGATCAAGGACGCGGGCGATGACCCGGACGTGACCCACGGTGCCCTGCTGTTTTCCCAGGTACGCCTGATCGCCCAACCCGGCGTGCGCTTCGTCGCCGGTCGCGGCGTAGGCACGGTGACACGGCCCGGGTTGGTGCTGGGTGTCGGTGAGCCGGCGATCAACCCGGTGCCACGCAAAATGATCAACGATCACCTGGGCCGCCTGGCCGAGGAAAGCGGCTATGCCGGTGGTTTCGAAGTCACAGTCAACGTCGAGGACGGCGAAGCCCTGGCGCTGAAAACCATGAACCCGCGACTGGGCATCCTCGGCGGCCTGTCGATCCTCGGTACCAGCGGGATCGTCCGGCCATTCTCCTGCGCGGCCTACATCGCCTCGATCCACCAGGGCATCGATGTGGCGAAGACCAACGGTTACCTGCACATCGCCGCGTGCACCGGCAATGCCAGCGAAGACACCATGCGCCGGGTCTACGACCTGCCGGAAATCGCCCTGATCGAAATGGGCGACTTCGTCGGCGCCGTGCTCAAGCATGTGCGCAAGGTGCCAGTGGAAAAACTCAGCCTCTGCGGCGGCTTTGGCAAGATCAGCAAACTCGCCGCCGGTCACATGGACCTGCACAGCCGTCACTCGAGCATCGACCTGCCGCAACTGGCCGAATGGGCGGCCGCCATCGGTGCCGATGAGGTTTTGCAGCAGGGCATCCGAGACGCCAACACCAGCCAACAGGCCCTGGCGATGGCCAGCGCCGCCGGTATCGCCCTCGGCGATGCGGTGTGCGAGCACGCGCTGGCCTTCGCTCGCAGCGTGGTGCCGGCCCAGGTCCAGGTCGAAGTCTTCGCCATCGACCGCCAGGGTGGGATCGTCGGTCACGCCGGAGGCTTCCAATGAAACGCATCCTGCTGCTCGGTGGCGTCACCGAAGCCCTGGCCATCGCCCGCACCCTGGGACCCAATCACATCTACAGCCTGGCTGGCATCGGTCGCGTCCCCACCGACCTGACCTGCCAGGTCCGCGTCGGCGGCTACGGCGGCGCCGAAGGCCTGGCGCAATTCATTCGTGACCAAGGCATCGACCTGCTGCTGGACGCCACCCACCCCTACGCCGCGCAAATCAGCCACAACGCCGCCCACGCCGCCCGCGCCTGCGGCATTCCCTGCTGGGCCCTGCGCCGTCCAGCCTGGCAGCCCCAGGCCGGGGATGACTGGCGCGAAGTGGCCGACTGGGCTGAACTGATCCAGGCCCTGCAACCCTTCCGCCGCCCACTGTTCACCCTCGGCCGCGAACCGCTGCAACACCTGCACGAGATTCCGCCAGAGCAATTCTGGACCCTGCGCGCCCTGGACGTTTACCCCGGCAATGAACGCTGCGAAGTCATCGGCGCCCGCGGGCCGTTCCACCTCGAAGGCGAGCGCGAGCTATTCGAACGTCGGCAGATCGATGTGCTGATCAGCAAGAACAGCGGGAGCACGGCCACTGAGCCGAAGCTGGAGGTGGCGCGGGAGCGGGGGGTTCCGGTGTTGGTTTTGCGGCGGCCAGTGTTGGCGGGGGTGGATCGGGAGTTTGGAGAGATCAATGAAATGCTGGACGCTTTATCCTTACAAAACGGGGTCTGAATTCAGCGCATTCGCGCGACATTTCTGACAAGTTTTCAAGACGAAGCCGGCTGTTTCGTCCAAGACGTTCAATTCTATAGTTCCGCTCCTTAATACCCACCACAGCACCTGGCAGTCATTAAGCATGAGCGACCCGTCTCGTGCCGAGGAAAGTGCTGCTTGCCAATATGTATCCCAAGGAATACGATCCAAATGATCGAATTTGAACAGTCCCGAGTATTCTCAACCTGGCTTAACGGGTTGAAGGACATTGCTGGGAGAGCTCGCATCATTGCCAGGCTCCGATCGGCAGAGCATGGGAATTTTGGTGATTGCGAACCGGTGGGTAACGCAGTGTATGAGATGCGTATTCACTCGGGTCCTGGCTACAGAGTGTACTTCTCCCGTCAAGGCTCCGTGCTTTATTTGCTGCTTGTGGGAGGTGACAAATCGACTCAGAAACGGGATATCGCACGCGCTGTTCAAATGGCGCAAACCATGGGTAATGAGGAGTGAATCATGACTGAAGAATTCACACGTTTCGATGCAGCCACCTACCTCAAGACGCCTGAGGAAATGGCCGCTTATCTGGATGCCTGTTTTGAAGAGGATGCGGGTGACGGCGTACTGGTTCGGGCAGCTCTTAACGATATTGCCAGGGCAAAGGGCATGACGCAGATTGCTCGTGATGCAGGCTTGGGACGAGAGAGTCTTTACAAAGCACTGGGAAGTACGGGCAATCCGGAGTTCACAACTATCATGAAAGTCATGAAAGCTTTGGGCTTGAGGTTACATGCGACGGCCATTTGACAGAGGTTCCCTTCCCTCCTGTATTGGAGTGATTGAATACCGATTGATCAAAAACACGCGACGAGGGAACTTGCTCCCTCGCCACAAAAGCACTCACTTGAAGATCTGTTGATACTGTTAACACCAGCCCTGCGACCCTATACCGCACACGCCTTTTTTACTTCTCAACCCCGATCAGGCTAAATACCGCCACCTGATCGCCCAACCGAGCGGATTGCCCCATGTCCCGACAACGGCTTGCATTTGCCTGGATCGCCTGCTTCGCAGTGCTGTTCAACATGCTTGCCATGCCGCTTTCCAACAGCGGTGGCGCGACTGCCAATTCGCCAGCCGAGCAACTGCTGTGGGGCAGTTTCTGCTCGTCCAGCGGCACGAAAATGGTCGCGATTTCCCTGGGCACGCTCGAACAGGGCACGCCACAGAAAGACAATCACTCGACGATGCAGCATTGCTGGTGCTGCTCAGGTCCGACGCCGTTGGTGGCGCTCGCCGGGCATGTCCCGCAGTTGTATCTGGATGCGCAACTGGCCCATCGCGCTGGCGTCCACCTGAAGCCCGACCACCCCACGCCCCGCCAGCAATGGCCAAGCCTCAACCCCCGCGCCTCGCCCCTGGTCTGATTCTTTCCGCACACACCTGCGCCCTGAATCGTTCCGGAGAATCGCCATGTTGAACAGACTTATCCTGCTGGCCGCCCTGCTGCTTCCCGTCGGCTTTGCCCAAGCTCACCAGTACAAGACAGGCGATCTTGAAATCGCCCACCCGTGGTCTCAAGAGTTGCCGCCCAATGCGCCGACCGTGGCCGCGTATTTCGTCATCCACAACGGCGGCACCAGCGCCGACAAGCTGCTCAGCGTCGACTCACCCATCGCCGGCAAGGCCGAGCTCCATGAGCATGTGATGCAAAACGACCTGATGAAAATGCAACCGGTATCCGACGTCGATATCGCCCCGGGTGCGACTGTCACCTTCGCGCCAATGGCCTATCACGTGATGCTGCTGGAGTTGAAGGACCGCAGCCTGCTCAGCGACGGCAAGCGCTTCCCCATGACCCTGCATTTCGAAAAAGCCGGGGATGTCACGGTCGAGGTTGCGGTGCAGAAAAAAGCGCCCGACGGCACCAAGACACACATGCACGCCCAGTAGACGTAGCCGCCCGTGCACGCCCTTCGCGCCAAGCCATCCATGCCCCGCCGTCAGCCCATGAGCCTGACACGCGGCAGCTGGATCAGCCTGTTCGCCATGCTGATGATCTTTATCGGTCCGCTGATTTCCCAGTCGATGCCGATGGATCAACGCATGCCTGTGAGCATGGACATGAGCATGTCGATGGACATGAGCATGGACATGCCGGCGGGAGTCCACGCCGAACATGAGGCATCAACCGACGAACACTGCCCGCCCCAGCGCGAGCACCACGCACTGTGGGAAAAGTGTGGCTATTGCAGCCTGCTGTTCAACTGTCCGGCGCTGACTGGCGGCCATGGCTTCGCCACCTTTGACACACCACTGGCCAACAACTACACCACCCCCTCCCCGCGCCTGGGCCATGCCCGCACCGCGTTCTTCCCGGGTGCCCGCACCCGCGCACCGCCCCTCGACGCGTAAGCCGACACTCCACTCACCCGGTCGTACAAGACAGTCCCAGGCTGCCCGACCGTGTCGTCTACGTTTGTTCGATGGAATCATCATGTCCAGGTTTTCTGCTGGCATCGCGTTGGGCTCTGCCCAGGTTCGCTGCCCCCTGAACGAGCCACGGGTTCGTTTGCGCCAAACCATCGCCGCCCTGTGCGGCCTGCTGCTCACGCCTCTCGCGCTGGCCGACGAGCACGAGCATCACGACCATCAGGTCGAAGAACTGAGCCCGACGGTCATCACCGCCATCGCCCCCAGCTCGCCGCTGACCGTCGTCACCAACCCCAAGGACCCGCGCCAACCGGTGCCGGCCAGTGATGGCGGCGACTACCTCAAGACCATTCCGGGCTTTGCCCTGGTGCGCAACGGCGGCACCAATGGCGACCCGGTGCTGCGTGGCATGTTCGGCTCACGGCTGAACATCCTCACCAACGGCAGCATGCTGTTGGGTGCCTGCCCAGGCCGGATGGACGCACCGACCTCCTATATCTCGCCGGAAACCTACGACAAGCTCACCGTCATCAAAGGCCCGCAAACCGTGCTCTGGGGCCCCGGCGCCTCGGCCGGGACCGTGCTGTTCGAACGCGAGCCGGAACAGTTCGGCGAGCTGGGCACCCGGGTCAACGCCAGTGTGCTGGCCGGCTCCAACGGCCGTTTCGACAAAGTGGTGGATGCCGCCGCCGGTGGCCCGCAGGGCTACGTACGGGTGATCGGTAACACCGCCCATCAGGACGATTACCGCGACGGCAATAACGACACCGTGCCGTCACGCTACGACAAGTGGAATGGCGACGTCACCCTTGGCTGGACGCCGGACGCCGACACTTTGCTGGAATTGACGGCCGGCAAGGGCGACGGTGAAGCGCGCTACGCCGGACGCGGCATGGACGGCTCACAGTTCAAGCGCGAAAGCCTCGGGCTGCGTTTCGAGCGCTCGAACATCGGCGAGCTGCTGGACAAGGTCGAGGCCCAGGTCTACTACAACTACGCCGACCACGTGATGGACAACTACACCCTGCGCACGCCGTCCGGTACCGGGATGATGGCCGGGCCCATGGCTTCCAACGTCGACCGCCGCACCCTCGGCGCGCGCATCAAGGCCACCTGGCGCTGGGCCGATGTGCAATTGATCAGCGGCCTGGACGCCCAGACCAACGAGCATCGCCAACGCAGCAGCATGGGCGTGGACACCTACAAGGACCTGCCGTACACCAAGGACGCCGACTTCCACAACTACGGGGTGTTCGGCGAACTGACCTGGTACGCCGCCGATCGCGACCGGGTGATCACCGGCGCCCGGCTCGACCGCGCCTCAGCCAAGGATTACCGCCAGAGCATCGGTTCCGGCATGTCGGCCCGCCCCAACCCCACCGCAGACGACACTCGCGCCGACACACTGCCCAGCGGTTTTGTCCGCTACGAGCACGACCTGGACGACAGCCCCACCACCCTCTACGCAGGCGTCGGTCACACCCAGCGCTTTGCGGACTACTGGGAGCTGTTCTCGCCGGACGCCGGCCCCAGCGGGTCGCTGAATGCCTTCGATTCGATCAAGCCGGAGAAAACCACCCAGCTCGACTTCGGCCTGCAGTACAAGACCGAAATCCTCGAAGCCTGGGCGTCGGGTTATGTCGGCCAGGTCCGCGACTACATCCTCTTCGACTACACCCCCGGGATGATGGGCAGCACCTCCCGGGCCGAGAACATCGATGCGCGGATCATGGGCGGTGAATTGGGTGCGGCCTACAAACTGAGCGAGCGCTGGAAAGCCGACGCCACCCTGGCCTACGCCTGGGGCAAAAACAGCAGCGACGGCAGCGCCCTGGCGCAAATGCCGCCGCTGGACGCGCGCCTGGGCCTGACCTACAGCGAAGACCGCTGGAGCGCCGGGGCCCTGTGGCGGGTGGTGGCGGCGCAACACCGTGTCGATGAAAACAAGGGCAACGTGGTGGGCAAGGACTACGGCAAAAGCTCGGGCTTCGGCGTGTTCTCGCTCAACGGCGCCTATCGCATCAATCAACACTGGAAGGTCAGCAGCGGTGTCGACAACCTGTTCGGCAAAGCCTACGCCGAACACTTGAACCTGGCCGGCAACGCCGGGTTCGGCTACCCGGCGAGCGACCCGCAGGCCATCAACGAACCGGGGCGCACGCTCTGGACCAAGGTGGACATGAGTTTCTAACCGGCACCGGAGATCTGATTGATCGTTCCCACGCTCTGCGTGGGAATGCAGCACGGGACGCTCCGCGTCCAGCGGTGACGCGGAGCGTCACTGGATGCGTTCCCACGCGGGAGCGTGGGAACGATCAGCACCACCAAAAACATAACAACCTATTTACCCTGCGGAGCGCTTTTGCAATGAGCCAACCGAAACCGAATTTCTACAACCTGGCCTGGCGCTGGCATTTTTATGCCGGGTTGTTCGTGGCGCCGTTCATGGTGATGCTGGCCTTGACCGGGATCATCTACCTGTTCAAGCCACAGCTCGATCCACTGATGTACGGCAGCCTGCTGAACGTGCCCGCCGGGCATCATACCCTGGCGGCAGACGACCTGCTCAAGCAGGTCCGCCAGGCCTACCCCGAAGGCCAGGTCAAACAGTACCTGCCACCGGTCAACGCCGAACGCAGCGCGCAGTTCGTGGTGATCGACCAGGGCCGGGAACTGAATGTGTTCATCGACCCGTACCACGGCGACGTTCTCGGCGAACAGGATGCGAAGAGCAATCTGCAAGCCATGGCCCGGGCAATCCATGGCGAGTTGCTGATCGGCACCGTCGGTGACCGATTGGTGGAAATGGCCGCCGGCTGGGGCGTGGTACTGGTGGTCTCCGGCCTATACCTATGGTGGCCGCGCGGGCAATCATCGGCCGGTGTGCTGTGGCCGCGCTGGAGCGCCCGCGGTCGGTTGTTCTGGCGTGACCTGCACGTCGTCGTGGGTTTCTGGGGCGCGGCATTCCTGCTGGTGATGCTGCTCAGCGGCATGACCTGGACCGGCTTCTGGGGCAAGCAATACGCAGACCTCTGGAACCGCTTCCCAGCGGCGATGTGGAATGACGTGCCCAAGTCCGATGTCGAGGCCGGCAGCCTCAACAACGCCCACCGCCAGACCGTGCCCTGGGCCGTGGAAAATACGCCGATGCCGATGTCCGGTGACCATGCCGAGCACATGGGCCACGGTGGCATGCACGAAGGCCCCGCCGCCCCGACCGTCAGCCTGCAAGCGGTGCAGGATATCGCCACCGCGCGCCAGGTCACGCCCGGCTACAGCATCACGTTGCCCACCACGGCCAGCGGCGTGTTCACCGTCGCCGTGTTCGCCGATGACCCGCGCAACGACGCCACCCTGCACGTGGACCAGTACACCGGCAAGGTCCTGGCCGATGTGCGCTGGGAGCACTACAGCATCGTGGCCCGCGCCACCGAAACCGGGGTGATGCTGCACGAAGGCAAGATGTTCGGCCCGGTGAACCAGATCCTCGTGCTGCTGGTTTGCCTGATGATCCTGCTCAGCGCCGTGAGCGGCCTGGTGATCTGGTGGAAGCGCCGACCCCAGGGCAAGTTCGGCGTGCCGCCGCTGCGTCACGACTTGCCGACCTGGAAGACCGGAGTGTTCATCATGCTGGCCCTGGCGCTGATGTTCCCGTTGGTGGGGGCTTCGCTGGTGGTCGTGTGGCTGTTGGACCGGCTTGTTACCCGGTTCAATCGCCAGCCTGAGACGGCTTCACCCTCAAGCTGAGACAGTGCACTAACGGAAGGCGGTGCGAACGTTCTACTATCGCGCTCGCCCTCCAAGCTGCATACAGATCAATTGTGGGAGCGGGCTTGCTCGCGAATGCGGTGTGTCATCCGATGCATGTGTTGAATGACACACCGCTTTCGCGAGCAAGCCCGCTCCCACATGGGATCTTCAGTGGCCGCGATCAAGACGCCCCAATGTGGCGCACCAGGTCGCACCAGCCACCGCATGACGAGCACTCATGGTGCGCCACCCTGTCCAACCCCTGCGCCTTCCCCTTGTTTCAAAGCCTTTCTCCGACCGGGCACACCCCTTGCAAAAGCGCTTTCAGCGTTTGCATCTGCCCTCAAAAAAAACTCATAAGTCCATGGAGATCGCACAATGAAGCGTCGTAGCTTGATCAAGGCTTTTACACTCTCGGCAAGCATTGCCGCGATGGGCATGGCCTGGACCGTCCAGGCCGCCGAGACCATCAAGGTCGGCATCCTGCATTCGCTGTCCGGCACCATGGCGATCTCCGAGACGTCCCTCAAGGACATGGCGCTGATGACCATCGACGAGATCAACGCCAAGGGTGGTGTGAACGGCAAGAAGCTTGAAGCGGTGGTCGTGGACCCGGCGTCGAACTGGCCGCTGTTCGCCGAAAAGGGCCGTCAGCTGCTGACCCAGGACAAGGTCGCCGTGGTGTTCGGCTGCTGGACATCGGTGTCGCGTAAATCCGTGTTGCCGGTGTTCGAAGAACTCAACGGCCTGCTGTTCTACCCGGTGCAATACGAAGGCGAAGAGATGTCGCCGAACGTGTTCTACACCGGCGCCGCGCCGAACCAGCAGGCGATTCCGGCGGTGGAATACCTGATGAGCGAAGAAGGCGGCAGTGCCAAGCGCTACTTCCTGCTGGGCACCGACTACGTCTACCCGCGCACCACCAACAAGATCCTGCGTTCGTTCCTGCACTCCAAAGGGGTGGCGGACAAGGATATCGAAGAGGTCTACACCCCGTTCGGCCACAGCGATTACCAGACCATCGTGGCCAACATCAAGAAGTTCTCGGCCGGTGGCAAGACCGCGGTCATCTCCACGGTCAATGGCGACTCCAACGTGCCGTTCTATAAAGAACTGGCCAACCAGGGCCTGAAGGCCACCGACGTACCGGTCGTGGCGTTCTCGGTGGGCGAAGAGGAACTGCGCGGCATCGACACCAAGCCGCTGGTGGGCAACCTGGCGGCGTGGAACTACTTCGAATCCGTGGATAACCCGGCGAACAAGAAATTCGTCGATTCCTGGAAAGCCTACGCCAAGGCCAAGAACCTGCCAGGTGCCGACAAAGCGGTGACCAACGACCCGATGGAAGCCACCTACGTCGGTATCCACATGTGGGCGCAAGCGGTGGAGAAAGCCAAGTCCACCGACGTCGACAAAGTCCGCGAAGCCCTGGCCGGCCAGACCTTCGCCGCACCGTCGGGCTACACCCTGACCATGGACAAGACCAACCACCACCTGCACAAGCCGGTGATGATCGGCGAGATCCAGGCCGACGGTCAGTTCAACGTGGTCTGGCAGACCGAAGGCCCGATCCGCGCGCAACCGTGGAGCCCGTTCATCGCCGGCAACGACAAGAAGCCTGACTATGCGGTGAAGAGCAACTGAGCCCGTGGGTGTCGGCCCCAATCCCCGGGCCGACACACAACCCTTGTGGGAGCGGGCTTGCTCGCGAATGCGGACTCATATTCAACATTTGAGTCGCCTGACACACCGCATTCGCGAGCAAGCCCGCTCCCACAAAAAAAGCACTGCGCAAGGCCTAGCATATGCCCACCGCCCTCTACCGCCTCATCCTCGCCCTGGTGCTGCTGTTGCCACTGGAGGCCCACGCCGGCGACGCCGAAGACTTCGTCGCCGCCAACCCGACCCAGCAGGCCAGACTCCTGGAAACCTGGGCCGCGCAGCCGGAGCCTGAACGTGTCGAACTGATCAACGCCCTGCAACAAGGTCAGTTGATCGTCGACGGCCAGCCAAAAACCCTGCGCCTGAACAACCGCTTGCGGGGGCTGATCGAAACCGCCCTGGCCAGCCATCAACTGCTCGCCGTCGATGCCCGCGTACGCCTGGCCGCCGCGCAGCAACTGCAAAAAAGTGCCCGCCCGGCGCAACTGGCGTTTCTCGACCGGCAACTGGCCGGTGAGCAGGACGAAAACGTACACGCCGCCCTGAGCCTGGCCCTGGCGAACCTGCAACTGGTGGACACCAACCCGAACGTGCGCCTGGCCGCCGTCCGCCTGTTGGGGGAAACCGGCGATCCACTGGCCCGCACCCGCCTGGAAGGCCTGCTCGAACCCGGCGTCGAAACCGATGCCGCCGTGCGCACCGCCGCTGAAACCAGCCTGGGCCAGGTCAAGCGCAAGCTCCTGGTGGGCGAATTGCTGGGCCAGGCCTTCAGCGGCATGTCCCTGGGCTCGATCCTGCTGCTCGCCGCCCTCGGCCTGGCGATTACCTTCGGCCTGCTGGGGGTGATCAACATGGCCCACGGCGAGATGCTCATGCTGGGCGCCTATTCCACTTATGTGGTGCAGTTGCTGTTCCAGCGCTTCGCCCCGAACGCCATCGAGTTCTATCCGCTGATCGCCTTGCCGGTGGCATTTTTCATCACCGCGGCCATCGGCATGGCCCTGGAGCGTACGGTGATTCGCCACCTCTATGGGCGGCCGCTGGAAACCCTGCTCGCCACCTGGGGCATCAGCCTGATGCTGATCCAACTGGTGCGCCTGGTGTTCGGTGCGCAGAACGTCGAAGTCGCCAACCCGGCCTGGCTCTCGGGCGGGATCCAGGTGTTGCCGAACCTGGTGCTGCCGTACAACCGCATCGTGATCATTGCCTTCGCCTTGTTCGTGGTGGTGCTGACCTGGCTGCTGCTGAACAAGACGCGCCTGGGCCTGAACGTGCGCGCGGTGACCCAGAACCGCAACATGGCCGCCTGCTGCGGCGTGCCCACCGGCCGGGTCGACATGCTCGCCTTCGGCCTCGGCTCGGGCATCGCCGGGCTCGGAGGCGTGGCCCTGAGCCAGATCGGCAACGTCGGCCCGGACCTGGGCCAGAGCTACATCATCGACTCGTTCCTGGTGGTGGTGCTCGGTGGTGTCGGCCAGTTGGCCGGCAGTGTGTTCGCCGCGTTCGGCCTGGGCATCGCCAACAAGATCCTCGAACCGCAGATCGGCGCCGTGCTCGGCAAGATCCTGATCCTCGCGCTGATCATTCTGTTCATCCAGAAGCGTCCGCAAGGCCTCTTCGCGCTCAAAGGACGGGTAATCGACTGATGAACCAGCCCCTGATGCTCACGGCCACGCAAAAGGCCGGTCCCAAAGTCACCCTCGCCGTCGGCGCGCTGATCCTGGCCGTGCTGCTGAGCCTGCCCTTGCTGTCGCTGCTGGCGGCGGACAATCCGCTGCACGTCTCGGCCTACACCCTGACCCTGGTGGGCAAGATTCTCTGCTACGCCATCGTCGCCCTGGCACTGGACCTGGTCTGGGGCTACGCCGGCTTGCTCTCCCTGGGCCACGGCCTGTTCTTCGCCCTGGGCGGCTACGCCATGGGCATGTACTTGATGCGCCAGGCCGCCGGGGATGGCTTGCCGGCGTTCATGACCTTCTTGTCGTGGACCGAGTTGCCTTGGTACTGGGCCGGCACCGACAGTTTCCTCTGGGCGATGTGCCTGGTGGTGCTGGCGCCGGGGTTGCTGGCCCTGGTGTTCGGCTTCTTCGCCTTCCGCTCGCGGATCAAGGGCGTGTATTTCTCGATCATGACCCAGGCCCTGACCTTCGCCGGGATGCTCCTGTTTTTCCGCAACGAAACCGGGTTTGGCGGCAACAACGGCTTCACCAATTTCCGCTCGATCCTGGGCTTCGGCATCACCGAACCCGGCACCCGGGCGGTGCTGTTTTTCGCCACGGTGTTGCTGCTGCTGGCGAGCCTGTTCATCGGCTGGCGCCTGGCCCGCAGCAAGTTCGGCCGGGTACTGACCGCCCTGCGGGACGCGGAAAACCGCCTGATGTTCTGCGGCTACGATCCCCGTGGTTTCAAGCTGTTCGTCTGGGTGTTGAGCGCGGTGTTGTGCGGCCTGGCCGGGGCGTTGTACGTGCCGCAGGTGGGCATCATCAACCCCAGCGAAATGTCGCCGACCAATTCCATCGAGGCCGCCGTGTGGGTTGCCCTTGGCGGGCGCGGCACGTTGATCGGGCCGTTGCTGGGCGCCGGGGTCGTGAACGGCATGAAGAGCTGGTTCACCGTGGCGTTTCCTGAATACTGGCTGTTCTTCCTCGGCGCCCTGTTCATCGTCGTGACCCTGTATCTGCCCAAGGGTGTGATCGGGTTGCTGAAGAAAAGGAGCGAATGATGCGAATCACACCTACGGCGGATTTCATGCTCGAACCCATCCTGGAGCCCAACAAGGACCAAGGCAGCAGCCGCGACGCCATCGGCCTCGGCCAGGCAGCCGGCGTGGGCCTGAACACCCGCCACGGCACCATCCTGACCCTGGAAGACATCAGCGTCAGTTTCGATGGCTTCAAGGCCTTGAACGATTTGAACCTGTACATCGGCGTCGGCGAGTTGCGCTGCATCATCGGCCCCAACGGCGCCGGCAAGACCACACTGATGGACGTGATCACCGGCAAGACCCGGCCCAGCCACGGCAAGGCCTGGTTCGGCGAGACCCTGGACCTGACGAGCATGAGCGAAGTACAGATCGCCCAGGCCGGCATCGGGCGCAAGTTCCAGAAGCCCACGGTGTTCGAAGCCCTGAGCGTGTTCGAGAACCTGGAGCTGGCGCTCAAGACCGACAAATCGGTGTGGGCCAGCCTGCGGGCGAGACTCACTGGCGAGCAGCACGACCGTATCGACGAAGTGCTCGAGACCATCCGCCTTGCCACGTCAGTCGACCGCGCCGCCGGGTTGCTGTCCCACGGGCAGAAGCAGTTTCTGGAGATCGGCATGCTGCTGGTGCAAGACCCGCAATTGCTGTTGCTCGACGAACCGGTGGCGGGCATGACCGACGCCGAGACCGAGTTCACCGCCGAGCTGTTCAAGTCCCTGGCGGGCAAGCATTCGCTGATGGTGGTGGAACACGACATGGGCTTCGTCGGCGCGATCGCCGACCACGTCACCGTGCTGCACCAGGGCAGCGTGCTGGCCGAAGGGTCGCTGGAACAGGTGCAGGCCGATGAGCGGGTTATTGAGGTTTATTTGGGTAGGTGAGCGTCGAGCCGCAAGCTTCAAGCGGCAAGTTGAAAGCAAAAGCCGCACACCATCCTGCTCTTACTTGCAGCTTGAAGCTTGCCGCTTGAAGCTCTAAAAAACGGAGTTCAAATGCTACAGGTCCAACACCTCCACCAGTACTACGGCGGTAGCCACATCCTGCGCGGCCTGTCGTTCGACGTGAAGGTCGGCGAAGTGACGTGCCTGCTGGGGCGCAACGGCGTAGGCAAGACCACCCTGCTCAAATGCCTGATGGGCCTGTTGCCGGCCAAGGAAGGCGCGGTGAGTTGGGAAGGCAAGGCCATCACCGCGTTCAAGCCGCACCAACGGGTGCATGCCGGCATTGCCTACGTGCCCCAGGGCCGGGAAATTTTCGGACGGCTGACGGTGGAAGAAAACCTGCTGATGGGCCTGTCGCGCTTTCCCGGTGCCGAAGCCAAGGAAGTGCCGGCCTTCATCTACGAATTGTTCCCGGTGCTGCTGCAGATGAAACAACGCCGTGGCGGTGACCTGTCCGGCGGCCAGCAACAGCAGCTCGCCATTGGCCGGGCCCTGGCCAGTCGCCCGCGACTGCTGATTCTCGACGAGCCCACCGAAGGCATCCAGCCCTCGGTGATCAAGGAAATCGGCGTGGTGATCAAAAAGCTGGCGGCCCGGGGCGACATGGCGATTTTGCTGGTGGAGCAGTTCTACGACTTCGCCGCCGAGCTGGCCGATCAGTACCTGGTGATGTCCCGGGGTGAGATCGTGCAGCAGGGGCGCGGAGAAAATATGGAAGCCGAGGGTGTGCGCGGGCTGGTTACGATCTAGTCTGTAGCGTCCTGACGATAATCAGAAATCATGAATCTACCTGTCTGTTCATTGGCGCCTTCGGCCCTGTTCACCCCCAGTTGGCACGCCGAGCTGGAATTGGGCTACGCCCGCTTCGGCGAGTGCACACGCCCGGTACAGCGCCGCCACAAAGGCCCGTTGCGGGTGCAGAAGCACTTGTACGCCGAAGGTCCCGAGGTGTGCCAGCACATCATCGTCCACCCGCCCGGCGGGATTGCCGGCGGTGACCGGCTGGACATCTCGGCCCACGTCGGCCCTGGCGCCTGGGCGCAACTGACCAGCCCCGGCGCGGCCAAGTGGTACCGCGCTGCCGGGCCGGCGTACCAACAGTTGACCCTGAGCGTGGCCCCCGGCGCGACCCTGGAATGGCTGCCCCAGGAAACCATCGTCTTCAGCGCGGCCCAGGCCGAACTCGGCACGAGTATCGACCTGCAGGGCGACGCACGCCTGTTCTACTGGGACATGGTCGCCCTCGGCCGACCGGCCAGCGGCGAGCGGTTCGACCTGGGGCACTTTCAATCGCGACTGGACATTCGCCGCGACGGCCAGTTGCTGTGGCATGAGCGCCAGCGCATTGTGGGCGGTGATGGGCTGCTGGACTCGCCCATCGGGCTGGGCGGTGATCCGGTGTTTGCCACGTTGCTGGTGACCGGCGAGATCGACAGCGAACGGCTGGAACACTGCCGCTCCCTGGGCCATGCCGTGCGCGGCGACCTGACCCAATTGCCCGGCCTGGTCGTGGCGCGGTGCCTGGCGAGCGAGGCGTTGCTGGCGCGGGGGTGGTTGATTGAATTGTGGCGGCTTCTGCGCCCGGCGCTGCTCGGTCGGGAGGCCATGCCCCCGAGAATCTGGAGTACTTGAATTGGCTTTTCTGTGGGAGCGGGCTTGCTCGCGAAGGCGGTGTGTCAGCCAACTCAACTGTTGAATGTGAGCCCGCATTCGCGAGCAAGCCCGCTCCCACAGGGGGACATGTTTTAGCCCGAATTTTTTATCTGCCCTTATGGATTGCACATGGACCTGACCCCACGCGAAAAAGACAAGCTGCTGATCTTCACCGCCGGCCTCGTCGCCGAACGACGGTTGGCCCGGGGCTTGAAGCTCAACTACCCGGAGGCCATGGCCTACATTTCCGCCGCGCTGCTGGAAGGCGCCCGTGACGGCCAGACCGTCGCCGAGCTGATGCACTACGGCACCACGCTGTTGAGCCGCGAACAGGTGATGGAAGGCATCCCGGAAATGATCCCGGAGATCCAGGTCGAAGCAACGTTTCCCGACGGCACCAAACTGGTCACCGTCCACCAACCCATCGCCTGAGGCCACCTCATGACAGCCCATGTCCGTGACGCCCGTGCCGCAGACCTGCCGGCGATCCGCGAGATCTACAACGACGCCGTCCTCAACACCACGGCGATCTGGAACGAACAAGCCGTGGACCTGGGCAATCGCCAGGCCTGGTTCAGCGCCCGGCAGACCCAGGGCTACCCGGTGCTGGTGGCCGTCGACGCCGAAGACAACGTGCTGGGCTACGCTTCGTTCGGTGACTGGCGGCCGTTCGACGGTTTCCGCCACACCGTGGAGCATTCGGTGTACGTACGCAGCGATCAACGCGGCAATGGCCTTGGCCCGCTGCTGATGGACGCGCTGATCGAACGTGCCAGGGCCTGCGATAAACACGTCATGGTCGCGGCCATCGAAAGTGGCAACGCGGCCTCGATTCGCCTGCACGAGCGGGCCGGTTTCGTGATCACCGGGCAGATGCCCGAGGTGGGGACCAAGTTCGGCCGCTGGCTGGACCTGACCTTCATGCAGTTGAACCTCAACCCCGGGGCGTTACCGCCTGCCATCAACAAGGAGTGAAAAGCCAATGAACGCCGCCCAGTTGCGTCGGGTCCACGCCGAGAGCTTTGCGCATTATCGCCAGGGCCTGATCGATCTGTTGCTCGACGCCGTCGGCTACGGGGCCAGCGTGGGGTTCATGGCCGATCTCGATGCCGTCCAGGCCCGCGCCCATTTCGACGAGGTCCAGGCAAGCCTCAACCAGGGCCACCTGCTGCTGTGGGTGGTGGTCAAGGATGAACAGGTACAGGCCAGCGTCCAGCTTGCCCTGTGCCAGAAGCCCAACGGCCTCAACCGCGCCGAAGTGCAGAAGCTGCTGGTCCGCGGTGAGGCTCGCCGCCGCGGGCTGGGCCAGCAATTGATGAGCGCCCTGGAACTTGGCGCCCGCCAGCACAAGCGTGGCCTGTTGTACCTCGACACCGAGGCCGGTTCCGAGGCCGAGGCCTTCTACCGCGCCATGGGCTACACCCGCGTCGGTGAACTGCCCGACTACTGCCAGAGCCCGGACGGGACCTACACCCCGACCGCCATTTACTACAAGATTTTGGGGCAACCGCAATGATTCCAGGGCAATACCAGGTCCAGCCCGGCGACATCGAACTCAACGTCGGTCGCCGCACGCTCACGCTGAACGTCGCCAACAGCGGCGACCGACCGATCCAGGTCGGCTCGCACTATCACTTTTTCGAGACCAACGACGCCTTGACCTTCGACCGCGCCGCCAGCCGTGGCATGCGCCTGAACATCCCGGCCGGCACCGCGGTGCGTTTCGAACCGGGCCAGAGTCGGGAAGTCGAGCTTGTCGATCTGGCTGGGTTGCGGCGAGTTTACGGGTTCGCGGGACGAGTCATGGGCGACCTGGATTGACTTCAGCTGCAAGACTCGAGCTGCAAGCTGCAAGAAAAAGCAGTTTGCGGCGCTCCCCCCTAACTTTGTTTTTACTTGAGGCTTGCAGCTTGAAGCTCGCAGCTCAGTTCCGAGGACCGAAGAAATGAAAATCAGTCGTCAGGCATATGCCGACATGTTCGGCCCCACCGTCGGCGACAAGGTCCGCCTGGCCGACACCGAGTTGTGGATCGAAGTGGAAAAAGACTTCACCACCTACGGTGAAGAAGTGAAGTTCGGCGGTGGCAAGGTGATTCGCGACGGCATGGGCCAGAGCCAACTGTTGGCCGCCGAGGTCGTCGACACCTTGATCACCAACGCACTGATCATCGACCACTGGGGCATCGTCAAGGCCGATGTCGGCCTCAAGGACGGGCGCATCGCCGCCATCGGCAAGGCCGGCAACCCAGACATCCAGCCCGACGTGACCATCGCCATCGGCGCCAGCACCGAAGTGATCGCCGGCGAAGGCATGATCCTCACGGCCGGCGGCATCGACACCCACATCCACTTCATCTGCCCCCAGCAGATCGAAGAAGCGCTGATGAGCGGCGTCACCACCATGATCGGCGGCGGCACGGGCCCGGCCACCGGGACCAACGCCACCACGTGCACCTCCGGGCCGTGGCACCTGGCGCGCATGCTCCAGGCCGCCGATGCCTTCCCAATGAATATCGGCTTCACCGGCAAGGGCAACGCCAGCCTGCCGGAGCCGTTGATCGAGCAGGTCAAGGCCGGGGCCATCGGCCTGAAGCTGCACGAAGACTGGGGCACCACGCCCGCGGCCATCGACAACTGCCTGAGCGTGGCCGACCAGTACGATGTGCAGGTGGCGATCCACACCGACACCCTCAACGAGTCGGGTTTCGTGGAAACCACCCTCGCCGCGTTCAAGGGCCGCACCATCCACACCTACCACACCGAAGGCGCCGGTGGCGGCCATGCGCCGGACATCATCAAGGCCTGCGGTTTTCCCAACGTATTGCCCAGTTCCACCAACCCGACCCGGCCGTTCACCCGCAATACCATCGACGAGCACCTGGACATGTTGATGGTCTGCCATCACCTGGACCCGAGCATTGCCGAAGACGTGGCCTTCGCCGAAAGCCGCATCCGCCGCGAGACCATCGCCGCCGAAGACATTCTCCACGACCTCGGCGCCTTCTCGATGATCAGCTCCGACAGCCAGGCCATGGGCCGCGTCGGCGAAGTCATCACCCGCACCTGGCAGACCGCCGACAAGATGAAAAAACAACGCGGCGCCCTACCCGGCGACGGCGAAGGCAACGACAATTTCCGCATCAAGCGCTACATCGCCAAGTACACCATCAACCCGGCGATCACCCACGGCATCAGCCATGAAGTGGGCTCCATCGAAGTGGGCAAGTGGGCCGACCTGGTGCTGTGGCGCCCGGCGTTCTTCGGCGTCAAGCCGACGCTGATCCTCAAGGGCGGAGCGATTGCCGCCAGCCTGATGGGCGACGCCAACGCCTCGATCCCGACGCCACAACCGGTGCACTACCGACCGATGTTCGCCAGTTACGGCGGCTCACGGCATGCCACCAGCCTGACCTTCATCAGCCAGGCCGCCGCCGAGGCCGGGTTGCCGGAACAACTGGGGCTGAAGAAGAGAATCGCCGTGGTCAAAGGCTGCCGCGACGTGCAGAAGACCGACCTGATCCACAACGACTACCTGCCGAGCATCGACGTCGATCCGCAGACTTACCAGGTCAAGGCCGACGGCGTGTTGCTGTGGTGCGAACCGGCTGAAGTGCTGCCGATGGCGCAGCGTTATTTCCTGTTTTGAACCGGCGCGGTTCCTGTGGCGAGGGCGCTGCTCCCGCTGGACCGTAGGAGCTGCCGAAGGCTGCGATCTTTTGATCTTTCGCTTGGGACTCAAGCGTTTGGGGAAAGATCGCAGCCTCGTTGCACTCGACAGCTCCTACGGCTCCTATTCGGCGGGAGCACGCGTACTCGCCACGGTTTTCATTGCCTGAAAGGGTCAGCCTACAGGTCGGTACTGCCTGGCAACTGCTCCAGCTCGGTTCGCGTCAACGACTGGACCAGCTCCGCTTCCTTGATCTTGTGTTGCAGGCCCAACGCCTCGGACTGGCTGATGTAGTCGGCTTCCTCCAGGGTCCCGGAGGCCTTCGCTTCATCCAGCTCGATCTGGTTGGCGATAAGGGTGTCGTTCAGCGCCTGGAAGGAGGGCCCATGGGCCTGCTTCAAATAATCGATCCAGAAATCCCGGCCCACCAGCGACTGAAACTGCTGGGGGGAATCGTCCAGCGCCAGCACCTCATTGGCAGCAGCATCGAGCATTCCAGGGGTGACATCTCCCAGCGTGAGAAAAGCCCCGCCGGCGGGTTGCCCCGGTAGCCCCAGTCGATCCTTGAGCCCCACACGGTAAGCCAGACGGACCTCGACTTCTTCTATCAGCGCCAGGTTTTCGCGCTTTTCATCGTTGGTCAGGTCGGTGCGGGCATTGATCGCATCACGGCGCCGCTGGATATCCTGCAGGGCAATACGCTCTACCTCATCGAGGCGAAACAGCCCCTTGGCCAGCTGGACCAGTGTTGCCGCCTCATCCTTTCCAACCGCCAAGGCCCTGGCGTTATGGATCATCAAGCGGATTTCCAGGTAGCTGAACGACAAGGCTGCGCGATCTTCACAGGCCGGTCGGCCGGCCAGGTCGAACAGCTCATGACGCAAGTCGGTGGCGTTGCCCATCGCCTCGAGCATCTGCCAGACGCGGGCCTGGAGGTCCGGATAATCTTCCAGCCCCTGGTAAGAGTTAGCCAACCGATGCAACAACTCAAAAAACTCTCCCGAGTGCTGCTCATCCGCCAGGCTTTGCCACAAGGCTCTTTTTTCCGCCAGTTGGCCCGCAGGCAGGTCGCGCAGCCATTGCTGCATATTCGCCGGCCCGACCGGCGCTGAAAACCCAAACGCCTCGGGCAAACGCAGGACCGCCCATTCAGGACGCGTCTGCAAGACCGTCGCCCAATAATCACGCATGCGCTGCTGGACCCCCTCGCTCAACGGGTTGCCCTGCAACAACGTCACCCGATTGAGGCGTGCGGTAGCATGGGCACGCTCGGCGGGCGGGTCGAGCAGGTGATCCGGCACCTGGGCCAAGCCGTTGTCGCGCAAGTCGATCAGCTCCAGCGGTTGGTCGCGCAGGCCGGTGGGCCAGGCAGTGATCCCGGTGTTCTTCAGGTGCAATCGTTCCAGGTCAGGTAGCCTGCTGAAGTCCGGCAGGCGCAGCAGCAAGTTGTTATCCAGGTCGAGATTTTTCAGCCGGCCAAGGCTTTGCAGGATTTCAACGCTACGCCGTGTCAGGCCGATCTGGTTATTCGCCAGTCGAAGCGTCTCCAGATTTCGCATCCCCTCCAGGGTTCCGGGAATATCCATCAGCCTGTTCCTGGGCATTTCCAAGCGCTTGAGGGAAGAGAACCTGCTGAGGAAGATGTCGCAGTAGTACAGCGTCAGGCCCATGTCAGACATCTTGAGCACACCCACATGGCTGAAGTCGGCCGTCAGCTCCGGCAACGCGCCGATGTTCAATCTGCTCAAATCAAGCTCATACCCGAGCCGGCGGCCATCGGCCCCTGCAACGACCCGGGTCTGACGCCTCCAGCAGCGCTCGATTTGTTCGGCCACCGCCTGCCTGATCCCTGCCGGTACTTGCTGATAGCTATTACCCACGTGACGCCATCCGAGGGTAGCGACCCAGCGGTCCAGATCCCGACGCAGCATTTTCAACTCGACTTTACGTCGCTTGAGTTCCCTCACCGCGCCATTGCCCAGTGATCGCAACAGCGCCTCGGTCTGCTCCGCCGTGTAGCTCGGGTACAACTCCTGCACCCGACTCTCCGGCGAGCGGCCCAGGCGCAACCAATCCCGCAGTCCACCCAAGGGGTAGCCGACTTTGCCCGAAGCCAGGCGCATCGGTGATTGGAAGGCGGGCTTGAGCGCGGGCATCTTCAAGCGGCTCGCCAGCACATCCCGGTCCACTGGCGAAGCGCCGATGGCCTCTCTCAACCGGTCGCCGTGATGGATCGAGGGCCGAGCCATGGCCCGGCGTTCGGCATCCGGCAGGGCATGCTGCAAGGCATCGAAGACGCTGCCCCAATGGCTCAACTCATTGCCGCTGTCGTCAAAGGCCTGGTAGAGATCATCGTCCTTGACCACGACCTTGGTCTGCGGCGCATTTTGCGGCCCGATGCTGTCGATCAAGGCGCCGGACACATCGGCCTCGCGCAATTCGATGCGCACCGTGTCGCTCCAGCCAGGCAAGGTTTCCAGGGTCGCCAACACCAATCGAGGCGTGTCCGCCGTGGCCAAGGCGTCCTGATACAGGCCTTCGTAGGCTCGGTTCAAACGCACCCTGCGCTGATAATGACGCAGCTCTTCGGCGATGCGCAGCGGGATGGGCTTGGTCTGGCTGGCCTCGTCGAAATCCCAGGCGGCCATTTGCTGCAACTCTTCGGTACCGGCCAGGGTGATGATCTGCTCGATCGCCTTTGCCGGAACCGAGGGAAAGCGGGACTTGATCAGCGTGACATGGGGGTCACCTCTCGTTTCGTCCATAGCGTAGTAATCGTTGAGCAACTGCACCTTTTCATTTACGGCCGCTTCGGCGAGTGCCTGGCGCAGGTGCCGGACGCGAGCATCCATGTTGGTTTTCGCAATCGGCGGGCTCGCCGTGGCCAACAGGTCGGCGCCTGCGGCATCCACCGCTTCGATCAGGTTCTTCAACAACGAAGGTGTGCGGACCTTGGCCTCGGTCAGGCTGGCTTCACGAAACGAGGTCTCGCCTTCCGAGGGCCGGACGTATTCCCAGCGCGTCCGCCCGGCGCCGTCGACGACCTTCAGCTTCAGCCCTCTTGGCCACGGGCCATATTGGGTCAGCAGGTGCAACATCGGCTCGGCCAAGTCATGACCCAGCGGCTCCTCGCTTTGCAGTTGCCCGATGAACGTGTCGATTTGTCGGCAAAGGTCGAAACGATCCAAAGTGTCGGCCAGCAACGCCGGCACCGGCTCGCCCTCGACATGCACCCGTCGCAGCACGTCCTGCGGGGTCGCGCTGGCGAGGCGGATCTGCTCCAGTTCGGTATCGCTGAAGTCCTTGACGCCGTGGCCCAGGCGCCGCATCAGCGTCAGGCCTTCCCAGGTGCGCGGTTGTTCCAGTTCGTGGTGCCAGGCACCGTTGCCGTTGTCCGTCAGCTCGGGCTGGTAGGCCTGCGGACGGGATGGATGACGAATGCGATAGCGAAGGGTCTGCGGGTCCTGCTGCACTTCATAATATCGGTCACCCAGCGGCAGAACCTGCCGGTCGTCGATCCGATACAGGCCCCGGGTATCCGGACTCGACGCCGGGGGAAGCGCCAGCTCACTTTGATAAACGCTCAGGTCGGGGCGCCACAGACGCGATTCGCCGTTGGCCAATTGCACCGGCTCAAGCTGATCCACCGCGCCCGACCATCGAATGTGCGGCAGCACCGCCGCACCGGTGGCGACGAAGGCCGTGTTGAGGGCCACGCTGGAAAAATGCGCCCACATTTCCCGGGTCTCCCCACGCTCGAACGCTTCGATGCCTTCAAAGGCCTCGTTGAACATCTGCACGGCCCCGACCGTCAACATCAGCGGCCCCAATCCTGGCACGACGAACGCCGCCATGTTGAACACGTCGACCACCGCGTCCAGGTAACTGTCCAGGCGCGCCAGGCGGGCTTTCTGGTCTTCATCACCGGTAGGCACCGCCACCGCGCGCGCGTCAGCCTGGATCTTCTCGATCTGCCGCAAGCGCAGCGAGCCCCACAGGTCGCCGGGAATCGGCGCCGTGGCCATGGGCAGGTTGCGCAACGACGATTTGAGTGGGTAATCGGCCTGGTCATCGGCCGTCGGGGAGATTTGATAGAAGTGCTTGAACTGCCGGAAAAACACCCCTTGCTGACGCAGCGGCACGAAACGGCTGAAGAAGCGGCGGTAGGCGCTACCGTGCAAGCGTCGCCGCAGTTCGGCCATGAAGTCGGCGCTGGAGGCATAGGCTTTCAGGGGATGCTCGGGATCCCCCGGAAGGTAGGCCACGACCGGCACCACCCGGCGACTGTTTTCAAGGTCGGGGCCGATCAACAGCGGGCCGACCAGGTCGATGTCGAACACTTTCAAGGAGGTGAAGGTCACGGCCTGGCCATCGAGGGTGACGTTTCTGGCACCGTCGATCACCTGCTGCAACATCGCGTAGACCGCCGGACTGATGTCGGCCTTGGCCCAGGCGATCTCGATGTTCAGCGCCAGGCCCTGCCGGTGATGCTCCTCCAGTGAATGATCCAACGGGTTGTATATCTTGCTGTCGTCGGGCCGCAGGACAGCGTTGATGTGCTCCTGATACTGGCGCCCCAGGTCCAGGGTGCGGCACAACTTGGCGAAGGCTTGCGGGGCAATCGGCAACGCGCCTGCGCGAACGGCGTCGATGAAAGGCACCACTGCGCCGCCTTGGGACGGACGCACCGTGGTAATGAGGCTGCAATCGGTGCAGGCGGGCTTGCGCGCTTCCTCCGGCGCGAAATTGGCCAGCGCCGCCTCCAGCAATGAGGTGCCACGATATTCGTAGCGAGCGAAGTGACCGCCCTCGCTGTCCAGGACCAGCGCCCCAAAAAGATCATCGCGGGTCTTGCGCTCGTACTTGCGGACGAAATACACCTCGTTGACGTTCAGCGTGAGGTTGAACTCATCCAGGAGCGCCTGCTCGAGCAAGGGTTCGGCAAAGGCGCGGATGTCCTGGATATTGCCCAGCCGGTTGTCGACCTGGTTCAGGCGTTCGCGGTAGCGGGAATGACTGTCCTTGAGGCTGTTCCAGAGGTCGGGAGAGGCTTTCGCATACCAGTGCGGAAGCGTCAGTTCATGGTCGCTCAGTTCCTGCTGGCGCTGCACGATGGCCCCGCTGTACCAGCCGGGAATGCGGGCTTTGAGCAGGTCGAAATGCTCGCCTTGGGGAGTGGCGAGACGGGGAGTGAAGCCTGGCATATCGGGTCATCCTTGACGATGGAAAACCCGAGCCTAACCAATGTGCCGCCGAGGCGTGCGGTAACTATTTATTGCTTTTTCGACAAGACATGACGGATACGAACCGCCACGGTCATCCCACCCAACGGCCCAATTGCTGGCGCAGCCGACGATTCTCGGCCCGCAGCTGCTGGACTTCCTCCAGCAGGTCCAACGCCAGGGCGACGCCTTCCCATTCCAGTTCCAGCTCGCGGCGCAACTTGGCCGCGCGGCGGGCCAGGACCAGTTCGTAGTCGGTAAAACGCCAATCCGCAGGAGCCGCGCCGTGGGGTTCGAGGATGCCGTGGGCGACGATCTCGATCACATGGACATCCGCCAACGCGGCAGCCTCGCAGAATTCCGTCAGGGTCAGTTCAATGATCGGGTTGTTCATGGTCTGCTTCTCCCAATGCCTTAACTGTGTAGGGGTGCAAGAACGTAGGAGCTGACGAGTGAAACGAGGCTGCGATCTTTCCACCCCACATTGAGTCTAGAGCGAAAGATCAAGAGATCGCAGCCTCGTTTCACTCGTCAGCTCCTACGCTCCTACCAACAAAGACTGGCCGCTGTCAGAAATTCTCCCGCGGATCGAACGCCGCTTTCTTCGCCAGCTCTGCCCACAGTGCCTTGACCGCCTCATCGTTGGCCTTGGGCATCACGGCCTTGAGCTGCACGAACAGGTAGCCGCGCTCGCCGGCCTTGTTGCGCAGGCCGTGGCCCTTGGCGCGCATGCGCTGACCGTTCTGGCTGCCGGCCGGGACCTTGAGGTTGATCTTGCCGGTCAGGGTCGGCACCGCCACTTCGGTACCCAGCGCCAATTCCCACGGTGCCAGGGGCAAGGTGATGATCAGGTCCTGGCCTTCGACGTCGAACTTGGGGTGCGGCGCGAAACGAATGGTCAGGTACAAGTCGCCGTTGGCGCCACCACCGACACCCGGCGCGCCCTGGCCCTTGAGGCGGATACGTTCGCCGTCGGTCACGCCCAGCGGGATCTTCACGTTCAGGCTTTTACTGGTATTGCTCACGTGCTGGCCGGCCGCGTTGTATTGCGGCACCTGGAAGCTGACTTTCTTCGACTCGCTCGACAGGGTCTCTTCCAGGAAGATCGGTAACTCCATTTCCACGTCTTGCCCCCGACGGCCGGCGCTGCGACCTGACTGTCCGCCACCAAAACCCGACCCACGATTACCGAAGATCGAACTGAAGAAATCCGAGAAGTCGCCGGCGTCCTGGCCACCGCCAAAACCGCCACGGCTCTGCCAACCCGGCGGCCCCTGGAACGGCTGGCCGTGCTGGCCATAGCGGCGCAGGTCGTCGTACTCGGCGCGCTTGTCGGCGCTTTTCAGCGCCTCATAGGCTTCGGAGACATCCTTGAACTTGGTCTCGGCGTCCTTTTCCTTGCTCACATCCGGGTGGTACTTGCGCGCCAGTTTTCGATAGGCGGCCTTGATCGTGGCGTCGTCGGCCGTCGGCTCCACACCCAGAATCTTGTAATAGTCTTTGAAGTCCATCGAAGGATCACCATCCGTTATCGATATCGCACCACCACCCGCAGCATGCTCGTGATACAAGTCCTGGGGTTTGACCGATCTCAAGGTTTGTGACCGGGCAGTGCAGCAGAAGTTTATCGGCAGTCGGTGGCGGTTCTTGTACCGCCTTGTGGCTACCAGGCTCATGCCAGCAAGTTTGGGGGTATAAGGGCGTCTTTCAAGGCCTGTGATTGCGAATTAACAGATAACCGGCCTTCGAATCCGCGCCGCACTGGCATACACTGCGCGGCCGTTTTTTCAACTGGAACCCGAAACACATGAAAAACGCATCCCCGGCCCGTGCCTGCGGCATCGACTTTGGCACGTCCAACTCCACCGTCGGCTGGCTGCGCCCCGGCATGGAAACGTTGATCGCGCTGGAGGACGACAAGATCACCCTGCCCTCGGTGGTCTTTTTCAATCTCGAGGAACGCCGCCCGGTGTATGGCCGCCTGGCCCTGCACGAATACCTGGAAGGCTACGAAGGCCGGCTGATGCGCTCGCTCAAGAGCTTGCTGGGCTCCAAGCTGATCAAGCACGACACCAGCGTGTTGGGCACGGCCATGCCGTTCAAGGATTTGCTCGGGCTGTTCATCGGCCAGTTGAAGAAACGCGCCGAAGCCACCGCCGGTCGGGAATTCGAAGAAGTGGTACTGGGGCGCCCGGTGTTTTTCGTCGATGACGATGAAATGGCCGACCAGGAAGCGGAAAACACCCTGGTGGACGTCGCCCGCGCCATCGGCTTCAAGGAGGTTTCGTTCCAGTACGAGCCCATCGCGGCGGCCTTCGATTATGAATCGACCATCGAGAAAGAAGAGCTGGTGCTGATCGTCGACATCGGCGGCGGTACTTCGGACTTCTCCCTGGTGCGCCTCTCCCCCGAGCGCCGTACCCACGACAACCGCCACGCCGACATCCTCGCCACCGGTGGCGTGCACATCGGCGGGACCGATTTCGACAAGCAACTTTCCCTGGCCGGCCTGATGCCGCTGTTCGGCTACGGCAGCCGCATGAAAAGCGGCGCCTACATGCCCACCAGCCATCACATGAACCTGGCGACCTGGCACACCATCAACGCGGTGTACTCGCAAAAGTCCACCCTGGCCCTGGGCAGCATGCGCTACGACATCGAAGACACCGGCGGCATCGACCGGCTGTTCAAGTTGATCGAACAGCGCGCCGGGCATTGGCTGGCGATGGAAGTGGAAGAAACCAAGATCGAGCTGACCCACACCGACCAGCGTCATTTGCTCCTGGACCGGATCGAGCCGGGCCTGAGCGTGGAACTGAGCCGAGCGTTGTTCGAGTCGGCCATCGACGGCTTGCTGGAGCGGGTGCGCGGCAGCGTCACGCAGTTGCTGGGCGATGCCGACGTGCGGGTCGATCAGGTCGACACGGTGTTCTTCACCGGCGGTTCCAGCGGCATCCCGGCGCTGCGCAACAGCGTCTCGGCGATGCTGCCCCAGGCGCGGCATGTGGAAGGCAATATCTTCGGCAGCATTGGCAGCGGGCTGGCGATCGAGGCGATGAAGCGGTATGGGTGAGAAGCAGCTTCAAGCTTCAAGCTTCAAGCTTCAAGCTTCAAGCGGCAAGTGAAAGCAGGTTGGCTTCTACTTGTAGCTTGCAGCTGGAAACTTGCCGCTGCTCCTAAACCATCCCCACCTGCTTCAACTCACTCTTGAGATACGCATAGTAAATCGGCCCCGCCACCACTCCCGGCAACCCGAACGCGGCTTCGAACACCAGCATCGCCATGAGCAGCTCCCAGGACTTGGCGCTGATCTGCCCGCCGACGATACGGGCATTGAGGAAGTACTCAAGCTTGTGGATCACGATCAGGTAACCCAGCGCGGCAACCGCCACCCAGATCGACAACGACAAGGCGACGATGGTGATCAGGGTGTTGGACATCAGGTTGCCAATGACCGGCAGCAACCCCAGCAGGAACGTCATCACGATCAGGGTCTTGGTCAACGGTAGATGGATGCCGAACAACGGCAGCACCACCGCCAGGAAAATCCCGGTGAAGAAAGTGTTGAGCAGGGAAATCTTGATCTGGGCGAAGACGATGTTGCGAAACGCCTTGACCAACAGGTTCAGGCGATCGAACAGCGCCGCGGCCAGGGGCTTGCGCTTGGTCAGGTCGGGAATGCGCTGCAGGGCAACGATAGCCCCCAGCACCATGCCGATCAGCAACGTCACAAACATGTGGGCCGCGTCCTTGCCCACCAGTTGCAGGTCGCTCAGGTGCTTGCTCACCCAGTCACCAATCGCCACCCGGAACTCGGCGGCGCTGGCCGGCAGGTAGGCGTCGATGAACGGCGGCAATTGCCCACGGGCGCGGTCGACCACCGCCATGAACTTGTCCAGGGAGGCCCCGGGGTTTTCCGCTTCATGGAGCAGGAAACTGAAGGCTCCGGCGAAGATCAGCGTCAGCACACTGACCACCAGCGTGCCCAGCAATGCCACCGCCAGCCAGCGGGCGCGGCGGCCTTCGATCAGGCGCTGCAACTGCGGGGTGAGCATGTTGACCAGCTCGAACACCAACAGCCCGGCCAGCAGGCTCGGCAACAGGCGCAGCGGCAGCACCAGCAACAACCCACCAAAAATGATCACCCAACTGATCACCAACAACACATGACGCTGAGAAAACGTTGGCATACAGCCTCAGGACAAAACGGCGTGAAAGGATCGGCAGTCTGCCAGCGATCCACCAACAGCACTAGACATTGTATCGGCCGATCCTGGACAGGGTTCAGGTGTTTTTTTTGCGGTGCTGTGCCGCCCCCATCGCGAGCAAGCTCGCTCCCACCACGAACCGGGCAACACAAATCCACGGTGTGAGCGAGCTTGCTCGCGATAGGGCATCAAAGGTTGAAGAACACCCAACCGTTATTTTTTCTTCAGGCACTCACTCATGAACGCCTTGCGGGCATCACCCTTCAGGGCCTGGGTGGTGGCCGTGGCGTTACAAGTCTTCATGCGTTCCTGCGGGGTGCTCGGCGCAGCCTTGAGGCAGGTGCTCATGAACGCCTTGCGCTCGTCGCCCTTGAGGGCCTTGGCAGTGGCGTCGGCGTTGCAGGTGGTCATCTTGGTCTGCTGCGCCGTCTCGGCGAAGCCCTGGGAACACAGCAGCAAACCGATCATCAATAAAGGCACACGAAGCATCTTCATGGGGTTTCTCCTGGCTGCCGCACGAGGGTACGGCGATGAAATGCAGTGTAGACAACGCCTGTTACACCTTCATCCGTTGGATCTCCTGTGCCGGGTCTATCGCCATCGCGAGCAAGCTCGCTCCCACAATGGGCCGAACGCTGCAAATCCCTGTGGGAGCGAGCTTGCTCGCGATGGCGGACAACTCGATCCGAAACCCTACACCCCGGCGGCCTTCAACCGCTGCGCATGCTCGACAAACAACCGGACCGGCTCGGCCCCCTTGCCCACCAGCCCCAGCGACTGGTTGACGATGTCGAAGTGGTCCAGCGGATAGTCATCGCCGATGACCGTGCCCAGGTGTGAGCTGTAGCGGCCGACCAAACCGTCACACTGCCCCGCTTCCCTGACAAAGGTGCGGGCAAACAAACGGCAAGTGCGGTTGGTGCCGTCGAACAGATTGCGCCCTTTATCGGTCTTGCCCGGCTGCAAGGTGCCGGACCACGAGTAATAGCGCACACCATTGACCTCTTCCGGCCCGTGGCCGCCCCAGGTAACCGGCAGGCCCTGTGGATAACCTTGATTGAACAGCGCCACCCCGGCGGTGGTCAGGGAGGCGTGGGAAGCATGGATGTCCACTGGCAGTTTCGGCCCGCGATAGCCGGTGTCCAGCAGGCTCATCAGGGCGTTGATCAGGCACAGCACGGCACTGAGCACACGCCCCTTGGCACTGTCGGCCGGGTAGTGGGCCTGCAGGTAATCGGCCAGTTCGGAGCCATGGTTGGGGCCGGCCACCGACGTGACCGACGCCACCAGGTCCGGGCGTTTGGCGGCGGCATAACGGGCGGTGAGGCTGCCCTGGCTGTGGCCGATCAGGTTGACCTTCTGCGCACCGGTTTGCCGCAGGATGTCATCGATCAATGCCAGCAACTGCTCGCCACGTACCTCGGACGAATGCAACGGCGACACCTTCACCGCCACCGCCACGGCCCCACCGCGACGCAACGCCGAGACGATCCCATACCAATACGGATACAGCACCAGGCGTATGAACCCGAACATGCCCGGGACCAGTACCAGCGGGTAACGAGTGGCGCAACGTTGCGACATGGCGACATCCTTGTGATCAAGAGGTGATCAGCATCGGTACCGATGATGACCCGTCTATGACACCCGTGTCACTTCAAGTACGTGCAGGCGTCCATGGCGAGGGCGCTTGCACCCGCTGGGCCGCTTCAAAAGGTCCGCGCCAGCGCGAGCAGACGCTCCTCGGCCTCGGCACAAGACAACGCAAAACTGCGCTCGGCCGACTCCTCGCCTTCGGCCGCCACCACCGTCACATCGGTGATGCCGATAAACCCCAGCACGGTGTGCAACAGCGTGTCGGCGTGGTTCATGCTCTCCAACGGGCCGCCGGGGCCAAAACCGAAATCGCCGCGGCTGGTCACGATCAGCGCTTTCTTGCCCAACACCAGCGGCTCGTAATGCGACACGCCGTTGTCCAGGCTGTGGTTGAACGTCAACCCGATGCGCACGATCTGGTCGATCCAGGCCTTCACGCCGCTGGGCACGCTGAAGTTGTGCATGGGCGCAGAGATCACCAGTCGGTCATGGGCTTGCAGCTCCTCGACCAAGGCATCGCTCAGGGCCAGGTCCGCTTGCATGATCAACGGTCGAGCCTGGGGCTCGGGGTAGAACGCCGCGGCGATAAAGGCTTCGTTGACCGGCGCAATCACCGTGCGTCCGACTTCACGACGGGTCACGTGGGGTTGCGGATGGGCGGCCTGCCACGCCGAGACAAAGGTCTCGGCCAGGCGCCGGGAATGAGAACGCTCGCCCCGAGGACTACCATGCACTACAAGAATCTTGCTCATCTGAATCTCCTTTCATGCGGCTACAATTAACATTGCTTGTGCCTTGCAGCTTGAAGCTCAGAGCTGCCTTCAGACAAATGAGCGCTAGTTCATCTGGATGAGTTAATTTCATCCATTGCACTCCAGGAGAATTCAAATGTTCGCCAACCTGCCGCTCAACGCATTGCGCGCCTTCGAGTCCGCCGCGCGGCTGCTCAGTTTCAAGGCGGCCGCGGCGGAGTTGTCGGTGACGCCGACCGCGGTCTCCCACCAGATTCGAGCGCTGGAGAGCTGGCTGGGGCTGATACTGTTCGACCGCCTGCCACGCCAGGTACGCCTCACCGAAGGTGGGCAACGCTTGTTCCACAGCCTGCACGGGGCCTTGCTGGAGGTGGCGCAAAGCGTCGACACCCTGCGCCCGCAACGCAGCAACACCCACCTGACCCTGTCCACCACCGCCGCGTTTGCCGCCCTGTGGCTGGTGCCTCGCCTGGGACGCTTTTATGCGCGCCACCCGAACATCAATGTGCGCCTGGACACCCATTGCGAAGTGATCGACCTGCACCAGGACGCCAGCGTCGACCTGGTGGTGCGCTACAGCCTGGAGGCCTACCCGAACCTGTACGGCATGTGCCTGTTCGATGAAAGCTTCGGGGCCTACGGCTCACCTGAACAAGTGGCCCTGGCAGCCCGGCAACCGCCGACGCTGATCAGCGTGCGCTGGTACAACTCCAAACTCTACGCCCATGGCTGGGATGCCTGGTGCGCCCAGGCTGGGGAAACCTGGCTCACCCGACAGCCGTGCATGCGCGAGTACGACGAGGAGCATTACGCCTTGCAAGCGGCAATCGCCGGGCAGGGCCTGGTGTTGGCGAGTAATATCCTGGCGTCGGAAAGCATCGCCAGCGGGTTGCTGGTGGGCTATCGCCCGGACGTCCAGGTCAACGGCGCCAGCTACAGCGCCCTGTGCGTCCCGGGCCGTGAACGCCATCCGCCGGTGCGGGCATTTTTCCAGTGGCTGGGAGAGGAAGCGCGGCTGTCCGGATTTCCGTCGGTGCTTGCGATGTCGCAGGCGTAGGAGCTGCCGAAGGCTGCGCCTCCCCATGGGAATTGCACTGACACATTTCATTAAACTTTTTGCCTCGTTCCTCACTCCACCTAAGAAGTGATCGCGCCAGCAGAGCGTGACGCTCCAACCGGATCAGCCTCCAGGAGAACGAGATGAGCGACATGCACTTATCCGATGTAACCACCCTGCGCGAACGTGCGCGGCAGAACGTGCAGAACGGCGCAGTGACCGAAGGCTACGGCGCCGATCGGCAGGAAGTCATCCGCCTGCTCAACGAAGCGCTGGCCACCGAACTGGTCTGCGTGCTGCGCTACAAGCGTCACTACTTCATGGCCACCGGCCTCAAGGCCAGCGTGGCGGCCAGTGAGTTCCTCGAACACGCGAACCAGGAAGCCGAACACGCCGATAAACTCGCCGAGCGCATCGTGCAGTTGGGGGGCGAGCCGGAGTTCAACCCCGACCTGTTGACCCGCAATTCCCACGCACAGTACGTCGCGGGCAACACCCTCAAGGAAATGGTGTACGAGGACCTGGTGGCCGAACGGATCGCCATCGACAGCTACCGGGAAATCATCCAGTACATCGGCGAAAAAGACCCGACCACCCGGCGCATCTTCGAAGACATCCTGGCTCAGGAAGAAGAACATGCCGATGATATGGCCGACATCCTGGCCGATCTGTAATAGCCTTCAGGGCCCCAATCGCGAGCAAGCTCGCTCCCACATTTTGACCGCATTCTTTCAGACGGAATGCGGTCCCCTGTGGGAGCGAGCTTGCTCGCGATGAGGCCAGCCACCTCACCGCACAACCGGGCTACCGGGTAGGCTTGACCGTCACCGGCGCCTTGCCCGCCTTCATCTGCTCCAGCAGCGGCGCGCACTGGTTCGGCTCACCACCACTGGGCGCCACCAGCGCCAGCAACCCGGCCGCCGGCGCGGCGATCACGCCCAACGCCACCATCCCGGCACCGCGCAGCATCAGGGGCACGGCCTTGACGCCAGCGGCGGGCTTGGCGAACGGGCCGCGCACGTACAACGGCGAGCGCAGGGAAATCAGACGCCAGCCCTTGGACTCGGGGGTGACGGTCAGGTCCAGTTGTTCGCTCGCCATGTTCGCCGTGCCATCGATGTAGATGATCGCGTTCTCCGTGTCGAACACGAACAGGCGCGTGGTCGCCAGGCCCGTCTTGATGTCGAAGTCCGCCGCCGCGCAGTTGATCTTCACTTCTTTGTCGCCAAAGATTTTTCCCACCACGTAGTTGCCGACGTTCAGTCCTGCCAGTTCCATCAATTCCCGACTGATGGCGCCATCGTTGATGAGCATTTTCAGCGTGCCATTGGCCGTGCCCAGCAGTGCCGCCACAGAATTGCCGCGCCCCGCGATGTCAGCATCGCCGTTCAATTCGCCGAAACTGGTTTTCATCGGTTCAAAACCGGGGAACAGTTGCTTGAGCTTGAACCCCCGCGCCGTCAGCTTCGCCTGGCCTTCAAGGGGCTGGGTGTGCCCGTTGAGGCGGATCTGCGCATCGAGGCGGCCACCGGCCACGCCGAAGCGCAAGGGTTCCAGGCTCAACTGCCCATCATTGAGCACCAGGTGGGTATAAAGATCGCTGAACGGCAACTGCTCGCTGTGAACGATGCGCTTGCCGGTGAACTCCACATCGGCGTCCATCACGCTCCAGCGCTCGGTGCGAAACTCTTCCACGGGCAAGACCTTGTCGGCTGGCTGTTTGCTGGCGCCGCCCCGGGCCTTTTGCTCGGCATTGGAGTCCGCACCGATCAGCGGTGCCAGGTCGCTGAACAGCAGTTGATTGGAGACCAGCGCACCACTGAGTTTCGGCCGCGGTTGGCTGGCGACATAGGCCAGGTCGCCATGGATATCGCTGTCGCCGATCTTGCCGTTGAACGCCTCGTAGCGGAACAGCGCCCCACCCGGCTCATGAAGCTTGGCAATCAAGCGGCCATCGGTGGCGTAAGGTGGCGAATCCGGCAAGGTCACGCCGGTCAGCGGGTAAAGATGAGCGAGGCTTTTGCCGGCCAGTTTCAGGCGCAAGTCCAGGGCCCCGAGGTTCAGCGGGTCGGTGAGAGTGCCAGCCAGTTCGACGCGAGTGTCGCCGATCTTCGCCTGGGCCTGGAGCGGAAAGGGTTGTGACGCATCCTGCAAGGCCAGCAAGCCACCGACCTTGCCGGAGCCCGTCAGGTTTTGCCCGTGATACTGCCCGTTGACCTTGAAGGCAAACGCGTAGTCCTGCGGCGTCGCGCCTTGGTCCTGGGCTTTTTTGGCGGCCTTGTCGCCCACAATCTCACTGAACGGAATGGGTTTGCCCAACGGATCGATCAACAGGTCCAGGCGGGTCTTGAGTGTCTGATCGTCGAGGGTGACATGGCCCTTGTCGAAGCCGATGGCGCCAATGTCCACCACCCAGCTGGACGGCTCGGCGTCCGGGTCCTTAGGGTCGAACTGGAAGGTCCAGTTGGCGCGACCGTCCGCCAGGCGTTGCAGGTTGGCGTTGGGCTCCGTCAGGTCGATGCGCGGAATCGCCACTCGCCGGGCCAGCAAGGCCAAGGGCGAAACACGTAGCTCGACACGCTTGAGGGTGACCATTTGCGGGGTTTTCGACCAGTCCGGGTTACCCAGGCTCAAGTCTTCGGCCACCACATGGGGCCACGGCAACCAGGCGCGCCAGCCACCTTCCTCCGGTTCGCGCTGCCAGACCACCGCCAGGTTGCCGTTGATGGCGAAAGGCCGATGCAACTCCTCGGAAACCTTGGCATTGAGTGGGGGCTTGATGCGGTTCCAGTCGAAGAAAGCGAGGACCAGGACCAGCACCGCCAGCAGGACAATAAGGCTGGCAAAGCTCCAGGCGAGGATTTTCGAGGTGCGCGTCATGCACAAAACTCCTGATGACAAGTCAGCGTCCGCTACCGCGACGCCTTGGGAAACACGAACCTGTAGACGGTTCGCCATGAAGCGTTGGACTGGTAGAACCGCCAACAGGTGCCGATGAACGGCACAAAAAATCCCGGGATCCTGACCGAACAGCCAAAAAACCGTTACCGCGGCCGCCCATTTGCGAGGCAGTGATGGGTACAAAATACCCACTGCGGTGCAAAACAACACCTCGGAAACGCCCGTTCTAGAGCCTTCGCCCCGAACAATCAATTCTGTTGATTATTACCATTGCGTTTATGAACTTTTATATCGACTTATCGAGAGTAGCATTGCCCTCGTACCCACTTTATCGCCCTCCCAAGGAGCAACGATCATGAAACGCCAATTACTGATGAGCCTGTCCCTTTCACTGCTGGCCTCTACCGCCTTCGCGCTGCCAGCCTCCGAACAAGCCACGCCACAGGTCAAGGACAGCCATTCTGTCTACAGCCAGACTGTTGCCGAAGGTGGCCGTGATCGTCTGGAACAAAAAGGTCTGGTTGAAGACGGTTATGACCGCACCAAGCAAAGCGATACCGTTGCAGCTGATGGCTCCGACCGCACCCCAGGCCAAACCTTGGCAGCCGACGGTTCCGACCGCACCCCAGGCCAGACCTTGGCAGCCGACGGTTCCGACCGCACCCCAGGCCAGACCTTGGCAGCCGACGGTTCCGACCGCACCCCAGGCCAGACCCTCGCCGAAGACGGTTCTTCTCGCACTAAAATGGGCGATACCGTGGCCGAAGGCGGTGGTGATCGCGTGATCGAACGCAACAGCGCAGTGAGCTGAGCCCATGGTGGCCCAGAAAAAAGCCCGATTCCTGCAATCGGGCTTTTGACTTTTCAAACCCCTCGTTTTTCCCGCCCGCCCCCTCTCTACCGTTCGACGTCGGCAAAGC